>CAISKJ010001133.1 GCA_903885885.1 uncultured delta proteobacterium | reverse complement strand
TTGCTCTTCCAGGTGCCGTGGCGCCGACCCACTTCCCCGACCCTGACCGTTCACGTTCCTCTCGCCCTCCATCGAGGTGCCGATTGCGCCGGGTGCCAGCGCGCAGGTGCAGCTCGCCGCGGCGGGCGCGGCGGTCACGGGGGCGGCGCGGTGGGAGGGCACGCTCGCGGTCACCACGCCGGGCCTCGGCGATCAGACCGTGAACCTCTTCTATGAGCCGGGCACCGCGGGGCAGTGGAGCGGCAACGTCTACTACTTCGGAAACTTTCGCGATGACGGCCTCGACGCCTGGCTCGCGGATCGCACCAACGACGCGGCGCTGGGGCGCGTGCGCAACGCCTTCATGGCCCGCTGGGGCGCCTATCGCAACGGCACGATTGGCATCGACGAGCTCCGCGCCGTGATCGCGGCGACGGTGCGCGGCGACCTCCCCGACCGCGCGGCCGGGTGCTCGCAGGCCGCGTGTTATCCCCTCACGAGCGCGAGCGGCGTGACGCTCCAGCCGTACACGGACAACACCGACAACACGCCCATTCCGAGCGGAGTTACCGATCTGCCGATTACGATCAACCTTCAGGCGGGCGCGTCGGCGCGCGTGCTTTCGGGGGTGATCGTTTCGAAGAACACCCTGCAGTATGGCGGCTCGGCGGCCCTCTCGCTCGGCTTCGCCGCGGACCCCACGGCGTGCGGCACGCGCCTTCGTAGCGCCTGCGTGGCCTTTCTCAGCGAGTTTGCCGCGAGCCTTCGCACGGGCGCCCGCTACCGACCGACGACGCCCACGGCCACCTGCGCGCCGCAGTTTACGAGGGTGTTGACCCCGTGGCTCGTGCCGGGCTTCACCGCGGGCACCGTGAGCGACCCGACGGTGGGCGTGGCCCTCCCCGAGTGCCGCGACACGCTACTCCCGTACACGGCCTCGGCGCCCGAGGTGTCGCTGAACCCTTTTCTCGCTGGGGCGAACCCCGTGGCCGACGGTCGCAGCCGCGCGCGGACCATCGAGCTCGTGGACGGCGTGCTCGTCGACAGCCAGGAGATGCTCGTGATCTTTCGCGAGCGCCTCGACACCTTTCTGGGCACGAGCGATCGCACCGGATTTCGTGCCTATGGCGTGATGATGCTCCGTAGGACCGGGGCCGACCTCGTCCCTGCGGACTACGTCGGCAACAACGTGTCGGACACGCGCGCGACGCCCGCGTCGGGCTTCGAAGTCACCTGCGATCCGGCCCTGCTGACGCAGGTGTATCGCACCTCGACGCCGACGCTGAGCGCGGCCAACGCGCGCGAGATCGCCGTCGCGATGCTCGACGGCAACCGACCGGGCGTCGCGTCGCCCACGCCGGCCAGCGTGGCGCGCGTGCACTACTACTGCTCCGAGACGGGGCTCTTCGACGGCGGCGCCTCGCTGGCTTCGCCCGTTTCGTGCCCTCCTGGTAGCGCTGTTACCTACTTTCTCGCCGACCGCGACAACGCCACGATCGCGGCCGATCCCTGCAACTCCGACCGCTCCTGCGGCGAGCGCCTTGCCGGCTGGCGTGACGCGAACGCGTACGGCGTTCGGCTCGATCCGGTGTGGCGCTGCACGTCGGCCACCGCGGTGTCGTGTGACGACAATCGCCTCGACCTGCGCGTGGGCAAGACCTTCTTCGACGCCGGGCCCACGGAGCCTGCGTTCGTGCCCCTGTCGGCGGCGATGGACTCGGCCTTCCGGTATCGCACGCGCTTCCGATCGCGAAGCGGCGCGGCGGTGGGCTTCGCGCCGCGGGCCTGCACGCTCGGCGCGACCACCGTGCCCTACTGCTACGACGCCGCGGAGATCGAGCGCGTGCGCGGGCGCATCGACTGCCTGCAGACGGTGTTCAACACGCAGTACGCCGCGCTCGACAGCGCCCTCCAGACGCGCGTGCGCGGCGAGCTGGAGCAGTACTACGGGTACCGCGTGCGCCCCGGCGTAGGCGGTGCGGCGCCGACGACCGACGACGGCTTCGAGCGGCTCTACGCGCAGACGCTCATCATGCTCGGCGACGACGCGTACACGCGCGCGTTCGGCAGCCGCTTCGACCTCTCGTCGTCGCGGCCGTCGGCCTTCGTCGGCTCGCGCTTCGAGCCCGAAGGGGTCGACGTGTCGGGCCCGGCAGGCGCCGAACTCTACGCCCTCTACCAGGCGGGACAGTATTACCAGCTCGTGCTCGACCGCTTCTTCAAGGCGAGCCCGGCGATCTGGACCGCAATCGCCGCGGGGCCTGGCACGCCTCGCAACTACATCACGCAGGCCACCGTGATCGCCTACTTCGATCGGGTGATTCGCGCGTCGGTGCAGAAGTCGCGGGCGGCGAGCGAGATCGCCAAGCGCTACCAGCGCATGGCGAAGCCCCTGCTCGCGCGAACGGTGATTGAGCGCGCCTACGGGGCCGCGTACCTCGAGTCGATCATTCTGTCGCGCATGTTGCTCTCGGCGGTCGAGATCGCCGAGCGCGAGCAGCGCGACCAGATTCGTGAGACGCTCAACAACGCGCAGCGCACCTTCAACGTGGCGCTCTCGGAGATGCGCGACGCGTACCCGCAGACGCGCGACGCGACCAACGTGTTCGGCTTCGAGCCGAACTACGTGCCCTTTCCGGCCCTCGACCCCGGCGACGTGAACGCCTTCACCCGGGTGATGGGCACTGCGCGCAACGCTCTCGCGAACGCCCGCACCGCGGAGGAGCAGGCCATCGCGAGCAGCCGCAGCTACGAGACCGACGCCACGGCGTTTCAGAACGAGCTCGTGCGGGTGCGCAACAACTACGAGGGGCAGCTGAGCCAGGTGTGCGGCACCTTTCGCGGCGACGACAGAAACGTGTACCCGGCGGTGCCGCGGTATGCGAGCAACAGCGCCGACACGCGCGTTCTTCGCGACCCCTGCGGCCTCGTCGGCAACGGGCAGCTGAGCGATGCCATGACGCGCGTCGAGTTGGCGCGCATCGACACCCGCGGCGTGCTCGAGGGCTACGACCGGCTCTTCGCCGAGATTGAGATCGAGCGGCAGCGCGCCTCGTCGCAGTGCCGAAACACGCTTCGACTGGCGGACTTCGTGTGGCAACAGGCGGGGCGTGAGAACAACCTGCAAGCGTCGATCGCCCAGAGCCAGGCGAAGATTCGCGAAACGCAGCACACGCTCGAGCAGGTGCGCGAGGTGGCCAATGCAGCGCGGTGCTCGGGCCTCATCGGGTGCATCACCGGCCTGTTCTCGACAGGCGTATCGCTTCTCGCAGGCGACAACGCGACGCGCAACATCGAAAGCCAGGAGACAAAGATCGCGAACGCGCAGCAGGCGATTCGGGAGATCGAGCGCAACACCGCGCGGTTTCGCGCGATGAGCGAGTGCGATGCCGCCCGGATCGACTCGAACGCGCGCGTCGCGACCTTGATGCTGCGCCTCAAGGAGCTCGACCTCGATGTGTTGCGGCAAGACTATCGCACGCGCCTCGCGCTCTCCGAGGTGAGCGCGCTCCGCAATCAGGCCTCGCGCCTCATGGCGGAGCAGGAGGAGGCCGAGGAGATTGCCATCAACGCCGAGGCAGCGCGCAACGACCCCAACGTGCGCGTATACCGAAACGACGCGGTGATCACCGCGGATCGCACCTTTCTCGATGCGCTCCGCGAGGCGTACCGGGCGACGCGGGTGTTCGAATACTATTCGAGCCAGAGCTACGCCCGCGCCGACGCGCTCTACAGTGTGCGGCTCGTGTCGCGCGGCGACTACTCCCTCGAGCGGTACTTCTCGGAGCTCGAGAGCGCCTACGAGTTGTTTCGCGAGAACTATGGCACGCCGAGCACCCGTGTGGCGGTGGTCTCGCTCCGCGACGACGTGCTCTCGATTCCTCGCATCGACGGCGGGCGCGCGCTCACGCAGACCGAGCGCATTACGCGCTTCCGGCAGGCTCTCACGAGCGGTGACCTGCTCGACGGGAGCGGATACCTGACGATGCCCTTCAGCACGTCGATCGGGCAGCTTTCGCCCCTCACGCGCAATCACAAGGTGCTCTACATCGAGGCCGAGGTAATCGGGTCGAACGTGGGCGACACCGTGGGGCGCGTGTACCTGCGCCAGGCCGGCACCGGCATCGTGAACCCGCTGGAGGGCTCGCCGCGCAGCTACCAGCTGCCCGAGCGGACCGCCGTGATGAACACGTTCTTCAACGGCGTGCGCGTCTTCACGCCGGAGGTCTATCGCAACGATCGTCTGCGCGATCGGCCCTACGTCAACAGCCGCTGGGAGTTTGTGCTCAACCAGCGCGATGAGCTGGTCAATCAAGACGTTGACCTCGATTCGCTCTCGGACGTTCGTCTTTACATCTACTACAGCGATTTCACCGCGCTCTGAGCGCCGCTCCCTCCGAGGTCTCCCCCGTGAAAGATCTGCTCTCCCTCCTGCTGCTCGCCGCATGCGTGAGCGCCGCCTGCTCCAGTGGCGGTGGCGCCACGTCACCGTCGGACGCGATGTCGCCGCCCATGGATCTCGGCTCCGACGGCGCGGTGTCGTGCACGATGACCTCGGAGTGCGACTCCAACACCAGCGCGCGCGGGCTCATCTGCGTGGCGCGCCGCTGCACCGAATGCTCGAACGATGCCGACTGCGCCGCACCCTCTCGCTACGGCGTCGGCGCGCTGTGTGGCGGCACGGGCCGCTGCGAACGCCCCGCGTGCGCGGCGGGCACGCTGGGCTGCGCGTGCGGCGCGGGTGCGACCTGCTCGACGGGCACCTGCGACACGGCGACGATGCGCTGCCGTGCGCTGCGCACCTGCGCCGAGGCGGGGTGCGCGACCCACCAGGTGTGCATGGCGGGCCCCGGCGGTGACGCGCAGTGCCAGCCGGGCTGCGAGCCGGGCTACACGTGGAACACGACGACGCGTCAGTGCGACGTGCTTGCGGGCCTCAACTGCCGCGTGGGCGATGCGATGAGCCTCGCGGCGATGTGCGAGGCCGCGGGGCGTCGCTGCGTCGAGGCCGCGGGCAGCGCGATGTGCGGTGGCTGCGTCGACGGTCGCGTGCTCGAGGGGAGCACCTGCCGCGCGGCGCGTACCTGCGTCGACCTCGCGTGTCGTGAGAGC
>CAISKJ010001132.1 GCA_903885885.1 uncultured delta proteobacterium | reverse complement strand
GCAGCGCGCGGCGATGCGCGAGACGCTGTGCGCCGAGCGCGCGCTCAGGCTCGCGCGGGCCGGGCGCGGCGACGAGGCCGTGGCGGCGTGGCGGGCGCTCTTTGTCGCCGTGGCGTACCCGCAGAACAGCCGATGGGACGATGGTCACATCGAGCTCGCGACGCTGTTGCGCGCCCGCGGCGACGCGCGCGCGGCGGTCGCGGCGATCGACGAGATGCTCGCGGCGCGCGACCCGGGGTGCACCGGCGGCAGCTGCGACGCGCCAGAGTTTCAAGAGGGGGCGATGCTGCGCGCGGTGATCCTGCGGGACGACCTGCGTGAGATGGAGCGCGCGGCGGAGGCGTTCCATCGCGCGTACGAGATGTTCCCGGAGTCGCGGGTGCGAGACGACGCGCTCCAGGAGGAGGCGCGCGTGCGTGATCGCATCAACGACGGGAGCGCGTGTGCTGTGTGGGTGCGTCTGGCGAGCGAGTTCCCCTGCACGCGGCGGGGGCGTGAGGGCCGGGAGCGAGCGCTACGGTGCGGTCGCCCCACGGAGCGGGTCTGCGAGTAGGTCAGTCGTCTTCGTCGAGGGGCTCCTCGTCGGCGTCGACGTCGTCATCGTCGTCTTCGTCGTCGAAGTCCGCCGCGTCGTCTTCTTCTTCGCCGGTCTCTACGGTCTCGTATTTGACCTCGACACCTACGTCCGCGAGTTGTGACTCGAGCAGGTCGAAGAGTTCTTCGACGTCCTCCCCCGACCACTCCTCGAGCGTGTCGCCGAGGAAGTCGTAGAAGTCCGTGTCGATCCGTCGCTCGATCTCTTCGACCTGATCTTCGCTGAACGAATCGAGGATGTCGTCGCGCAGCGTCTCGGTGTCGCCTTCTTCAATGGCGTCCTGCGCCGAGAGTCGGATCTGCTTGACCGCGCGCTTGTCGAGAACGATCTCCATCGCTCCTGTGCCTCTTCTGATGCTGAAAGGTGGCGCGAGCGACTAGCCCGGCGCCTCGTAGGATGTCAACAAACACGATCCGCGGCGCGCTTTCAACTGTCTTCGACACCTCGTATCGTTCCGTCGTGCGGTACACGGCTTCGACCCTCGCGGCGTGCGCTCTCCTCGCCGCGACTGCGGTGCGCGCCGACGACACGCCGCCCCCGGCGACGCAGCCCGCGGCGCGCGCGGTGACGTTCCCCTTTCAACCGTACTCGTTCCTCTACGGCGCGCTCTCGACGACGGCGATCGCGCACGCCGACTCGCTGTGCCCCGCCTCTTCGTCGGTGTGCCCCTTCGGCGGCGGCGGCGGCATCTTCATCGGCGGCGGCTGGCGCTACGTGCAGCACCGCGAGTGGCTCGTGGGCTACGACCTCTCGGTGCGCAACGCGCGCAACCTCTTCTCGTCGGCCACGCTCCAGCAGATTCGCCTCGAGCACCGCTGGGTGCTCGGCGCGACGCCCGTGCACACCTTCGAAGGCTTCGTCGGCGCGGGCGGCGGCGTGGCCGTGTTCGGCGAGCTCCTCGGGGT
This sequence comes from uncultured delta proteobacterium, assembly GCA_903885885.1. Lineage (GTDB taxonomy): Bacteria > Myxococcota_A > Polyangia > Polyangiales > CAISKJ01. Next base: position 535 of record CAISKJ010001132.1, on the reverse strand, counting down.
GCGCACCTTCGGGGCCACGCTCGGCGTCTCCGCCGGGGGCACCTACAACGTGAGCGCGTTCGTGCGCCTCGGCGCGCTCGTGCGCCTCGACGCCACGCGCTTTCTCATCCCCTTCACCGCGGGCGACGGCGTGCTGCGCGCCGACGGCGGCGTGGCCGCGATCACCACCACGTTCATGCTCACCGCGTCGTTCCTCGGTCACTGATCGCGAAGGCGCGGCGCTCCTTGCTTGACGCTCGGGCGCGCGCCAGTGTCCAATCCGGCCGCGATGACTTGCGGCAACTGCGGGCGTCAGAACCCCAACGGGGCGCTCTACTGCCTTGATTGTGGGCAGAAGCTTCGGGAGGGCGCTACGCCCGGTGCGCCTGCGGGCGCCTCCGGCGGCCCCTTCGGTGTGTCCGGCGGTGCGTCCGCCGAGCCCGCGCGCCCGCTCCCGTGTCCACGCTGCGGCACGGCCACCAATCCCAACGCCCTCTATTGCGGCGTGTGCGGGCTCCCCGCGGCGGAGATGACGCCCGGGGCTACGCCTCCAATC
>CAISKJ010001131.1 GCA_903885885.1 uncultured delta proteobacterium | reverse complement strand
CCCTCTGCCAGAGTTGAATGTGCACGGCGCACACCAGCCAGATTGCTTCGCCCAACACCCAACCACGCGCAGGGACCAGTCGACGCTCGTATTCCACAGCACGGCGCCCGTGCAGAAGCGCTTCCTCGTACGCACCCCTTTTCACCGCATTGGAACCCAACATGAGGAGTGTTCTCGCGCGGCGTGCGAGGGGGGCGCCATGCATGGCCTCGAGCTCGGCGCAGGCCTTCAACGCTGCGAACTCGCTTTCGAAGTTGTTCGCACTCGAGTGTGCTGCTGCCAACTTGAACAGCAGATCGCCATAGTGAAGTGGAGCGTTCGCGCTGCGTGCCTCCAACAGTGCGCGCTCCAGGACTGTGATCGCTACTTCGATCTCACCAGAACGCCAAAGCACACCACCCAGCAGTGATTGAACGAGCAGGCGGGTGCGCACGGATGACCCATCCGACAGTCGAAGTACCTCCTCTAGGGGGCCGATTGCCGTCGCGAGGTCGCCCCTTCGCACCGCATCCCGACCAAGCGCAACAAGGTAGTGCGCTTGTACCTGCCTTGTCTGGGCTTCGATCGGCGCGCGCTGCGCGAGCTCGTCGAGGAGCCTTTGAAGCTCGTCATCAGGGCGATTGTTATTGAGCGCCTGGTAGAGATCATCCAAGCGCGCAGTAAACCGGGAGCGATCGGCTTCAGGGATCGGATCGAGCCACGCATAGGCGACCTCGGCGCAGAGGTCGTCGCAGCGCGCGTTCCACCCTTCGGCACGCTGTTGGGGGGTGGGCAACGTACGAGCGTCCCCAACCAGGTTGCGCCAGCCGTCGTCGGTTTCCAACCGCGTTGCCCAGTCGCGCAGACCGTCTTCTTCGTGCCAGAGCCCCTGCGCCTCCAGTCCCTGAAGTACGCGCTGGTGGGTCTCCGCGCCGAGAATCGCCTCGCTCCGTTGCGTGGTGTGCGTCGCCAACGCGATGAGCACCAGCACCTCCGACCACGGACGCCACGCGAGCTCATGAAGCACGAGCCCGCGCCCCACGCGCGACGAGCCGACCCCGCGCTCCGACAACCGCGGAAACGGATCGTCGTGGCAGTCGTCGACCTCTGCGCGTGGAGGCTCCGTCGCGGCGAGGTAGCTCTCTTCGACAACGTCGTTCGCGACCCGCACCAGGGCGCACGGGTTGGTCAGCGTGTCGAAGTATGGGCGCCACACGTCGAGCGCGCCCGACGACACCCCGAGGTCCATCGCGCGTTCGATGAACACCGCGTGGAGCGCGTCACGAATCTCGCGTGTGAGCTCTCCCCAGGCGCTGAGGTCTTCGTCGCCGCCCGGGTGCGCCACCACGCCGATCACGCGCGGAAAGCGCCGCACCCGCGGATCGTCGAGCACCGCGCGGAGCGTCTCCGCGGGGGCTCGGTGCAGCACGAGCAGCGTGTCGTCACCCCATCCGCTCTCGGCGATCGTCTCCAGCAGTCTCACCGACACTGTGGTGAGACCGTATGGAATGTCGAGCTCCACACGGCGGAGCGGGTGCTGCGCACCGCGCGATTGCAACAGTGCGATCACGGCCTCCTGGTCGGCTGGCGACACGGAGCCCGGAATCGTCAGCGGCCCTCCGCTCAGCACAGCGACGAGGGGGGCTCGCACCGCGCCGATCAGGTTGAAGACCCGCACGTTACGCCTCGCCGCGAAGGGCCTTCGCGACGGTGGGGCGCAGCAAGGCCAGCGCGCCGTGCACCCAGTAGTCCGCGTCGGCGTCGTTCTGGTCGACGCGCCCGAGGAGCCCCAGGCGCGTAGCCTCCTTGCGGTCTTTGTCGCGGAGCATCTTCTCGATGCCCTCGGCGTCGAACACCCCGGGCTCGACCTCGGTCACGCTGTCGAGCGCCGCCGCGAGGCTCTTGAGCAGCGCGGGCCGCGCGGCGTTGTTCGTGGCGCTGCGCACGACCCGTTCGAGTCGATCGAGCGCGTGCCAGCGCGTCATCTCACCGTCCGTGAAGGCGTTTTCGAGGGCGAAGGTGGTGAGCCAGCGAAGCAGCACCAACGGGCTGCCCGTGGCGCTGCAGAGGGCGTTCACCGCATCGTGCACGGCCTCACGTGCATAGAGCGAGCGGTCGAAGGCGGGCGCGCTCTCCAGGCGCTTGTCGATCATCTCCCAGAGGGCCTTGCAGTCGAGCGGGGGCACCTCCAACGAGAGGTCCATCTCGCGCACGATGTCGTCGAGGAGCGCCTCACGGCGCAGGTGCACGAGTCGCACGCAGTGGGTGATGTCGAGCACGTTGCGCACGGCGAGCTTGAGGTCGTCGGCGCGCATCTGATCGAGGTCGTCGAAGAGCACCACCACGAGGAGCTGCGTCCACGTGGTGATGTGCTCGAGCACCTCGCGGAGCCCCCGATGCAGCAGGTCGGCGGTCACGCGGAACAGCCGTGTCGTGCCCTGCGTCGCCGTCGTGGCCTGCTGCCAGGTGAAGCTGTTGTTGACCTCCAGCACATCGACCAGGCCCGTCTTGAAGCCGGCGGTCACGCTGTGCTGTCGGGTTACGGCGTTGAGCTCGCTCTCGGTAACCGTCTCGCTGCGCGCGAGGAGCTGCAGCTCGTCGAGCCAGCGGCGCAGCGTGCGAACGTCGTCGGTGGCAACCTTCGCGATGTCGAGCTCGGCGCGCGTCGCCACGCTGAGGCGATGGACAAACTCGCGGAGAAACTCCGTCAGCCCCACCATGCGCAGATCAACGTGCACGCCGACGACCCGACCGCGGTGGGCCTTCGCGAACGCATCCAGGCACCACCGGGAGAAGATCGACTTGCCCACTCCCCGAAGCCCGGTTACGCCGATGGTGTACGTGCCAGAGCGGGCGAGACGCTCCTCGAGCACCCCGAGGAGCTGGGCGCGAAGCTCCGTGCGATTGACGAAGTACCGGGCCTCCACCGACGTGGGTTCGAACCATGTGACGGTCATGCGAGGTGAGGCGGCGCTCATACGCGGGCTATATAGATCAATTCTGGGGGCGGATGGGCAGCGCCGCGGAATCCCATGCGAAGGAGCACGGAGGCGGTGACCTGACCGCGGCGGTGCGCAGCATCTCACCCTCGACGCGCCGAAGTTTGCGCCGTGGGGCACACCGGGCAGAAGAAATTCAAAATCGTCGTCGCTGTATTTGAAAAGTCGTCGCTCGACACATTTACATCTGCGAGGTCCACCGATCGGTCTCGCAGAGATGAGAGCCTGCCATGACGACGAAGACGACGATCGACGAGATGCCCATCGAGCAACTGCACAAGAACGCGGCGCGCGCGCTCGAGCTGATTGCCGAGATCGAGGGGCTGCTCCCGGGGCTGGTGCTGTTCACGGTCGATGACCGGTCGCACAGCGACGGCCGCATTCGCAACGAGGGCGAGGCGGTGGCGCTGCGCGCGGTGCTCGCCACCATCGAGCACGACCCGGCCGCGTTTCGCGTGCTCGCCGACAAGGACAACGGGCGCGACCCGAAGAAGCTCGAGAGCGACCTCTTGCGCGCGCGGCTCGAGCGCCGCTCGGTGCTGGCCACGGTGACCGACAAAGTCGCCCCCCTCGCGCAGAAGCTCGAAGACACCGTGCTGGCGCAGGGCGAGCTCTGCAAGCCCGTGCTCTCGGCGGCCTACCAGATCGCCAAGCCCCTGGCCGACTACGACGCCACCATTCGCACGAAGCTCCAGCCCGCGCTCGACTACTACAGCGGCATGGGTCGCAAGGCCGCCGCGTCGCGCGCCGCTGCCGCCGACGCCGCGAAGCCGAAGTAGGGCCCTCTTCGTAGCCCCCCGGGGGCTACCTCGTAGGCGCCCCGGAGCTACCTCGTAGGCCGTCGGCCCCCACCGCGTAGGCCGTACCCCCACCTCCACGTAGGCCCTCTGGAGCTACCTCGAAGGCCCCCCGGCACCGCCTCGTAGGCCGTCGCTACCCCGCATCGAGGTGGGCTGCACCGCCTTCAAGGCCCTCCCTGGGACCTCGATGGGTGACGTAGGCTCGCGCGCCATGACCGCCTCCGACGACCTTCTCGTGCGGGAGTTTACCGCGGCCGACGTGGCCCCCGCGAACGCGCTCACGAACCACTTCATCGAGCGCACGACGATTCACTTCGGCGCGCAGCCCGCGACCGATGAAGATTTCGCGGCGCTGTGGGCGAGGGGGCGCGCGCGCTTCCCCTGGCTCGCGGCCGAGCGCGCGGGGCGCTTTGCGGGGTACTGCAAGGCCGGCACGTGGCGCGAGCGCGACGCCTACGCCCGCACCGTCGAGACGGGCATCTACGTCGCCCTCGACGCGCAGGGCCGGGGCGTGGGGCGAGCCCTGTACGAGGCGCTCTTCGAACGGCTGCGCGCGGCGGGGTTTCACGTCGCGGTGGCGGGCATCACGCTGCCCAACGATGCGTCGGTGCGGCTCCACGAGGCCGTGGGGTTTCGCGCGGTGGGCGTGTTCCCCGAGGTGGGGCACAAGTTCGGCGGGTGGCACAGCGTGGGCTTCTGGCAGCGCACGCTGTGAGGGCGTAACGGGGGAGGGGCGCGGTCTAGCGGCGGCGACGGCGCGACGTGAGCATCACGCCCAGCACGCCGAGGCCCACGAGGGCGAGCGGAGAGTCCGACGTGCGACCGGGGCGCTGCATCCGCAGCCTGCCGCCGGGGTCGGGGTCGTTCCGCCGCCGTCGGCCACGGTCACGGCGCCATCGGTCACGGGGCCATCGGTCACGGCGCCATCGGTCACGGCGCCATCGGTCACGGCGCCATCGGTCACGGCGCCATCGGTCACGGCGCCATCGACGCTCGCGTCGGGATCCACCGTCGCGTCGGCACCGCTGTCGACCGCTGCGTCGACGCTCGCATCGACGCCACTGTCGACGCTCGCATCCACCGCAGCATCCACCGCCGCATCGACGCTCGCATCCGCCGCAGCGTCACTGCCCGCGTCGGTGCCCGCGTCGGGAACGACCGGCATCTCGATGCGGCACATCATGTCGCAGCCGTCGCCCGCGCGGGGGTTGGCGTCGTCGCAGGCCTCGACGCCCGCGTGCACGAAGCCGTCGCCGCAGCGGGCGTTGCGGCACGTGTTGGTGCAGCTGTCGGTGTTGCTCGCGTTGGCGTCGTCGCACTCCTCGGTGCCGGTGAGCTCCACGCCGTCGCCGCAGCGGGCGTTGCGGCAGGTGTTGAGGCACGCGTCGTTGTTGCTGCCGTTGCCGTCGTCGCACTCCTCGAGGCCGTTGCGCGCGCCGTCGCCGCAGCGGGCGCCCGCGCCGGTGCAGGTCGCGTCGCAGAAGCCGTACATGCCGTTGCTGGCCCCGTCGTCGCACACCTCGGGGCCGTTGCGCGTGCCGTCGCCGCAGCGCGGGCCCACGGCGGTGCACGCCGCGTTGCAGGCGCCGTACATGCCGTTGCGGGCGCCGTCGTCGCAGGCCTCGACGCCCGCGTG
>CAISKJ010001130.1 GCA_903885885.1 uncultured delta proteobacterium | reverse complement strand
GAGCGCTACGCGCGCATGGCCGAAGACGCCGTCGAGGACAGCCCGCGCGTGTCGGCGGTGCTCCTGCGCAGGGCCGGCGCGCTCTGCGAGCAGGAGCTCGCGCTCATGGATCACGCGCTCGGGCTCTACACTCGCGCGGTGTCGGTGTGGCCCGACGACGTGCGCGGCGCGGCGGCGCTCGAAGACGCGGCCGGCCGCATGAGCCGCCTCGGCGACGTGGTCAACCTCTACACCCGGGTGATCGACGAGGCCTACGACGCTCGCGTCGCGCGCACGTACACGGGCCGTCGCGCGTCGCTCCTGGCCGACCGCCTCGGGCGCGTCGAGGAGGCCATCGAGGCCTATCAGCGCCTCGCCGAGCTCGCGCCCAAAGACCTCGACGTCGTGCGCGCGCTCCAGTCGCTGCTCGAGCGTCACGGCCGCTGGCAGGCGTTGCTCATGGCGCTCGAGCGCGAGAGTGACGCCGGCGGCGACCGCGCATCCGTGTTCCGCCGCATGGCGGTCATCTGGGAGACGCGGCTCAAGAACGTGTTCGAAGCGCGCGACATCTGGCGTCGCGTGCTCAAACTCGTCCCCAATGACGAAGAGGCCAAGGCCGCGCTCGAGCGCCTCGAGCGCAGGCCTACGATCGTCGAGGCCGACCTCATGGCCTTCGAAGAGTCGGCGCCGGCCGTCGAGCCCGCGGAGCCCGCGTACGAAGCCGCGCCTGCGTACGAAGCCGCGCCTGCGTACGAGGCCGCGCCTGCGTACGAAGCCGCGCCCGCGTACGAGGCCGCGCCTGCGTACGAGGCCGCGCCCGCGTACGAGGCCGCGCCTGCCGACGACGCGACCTACGTGTTCGACGCGCACGCGTCGTCGCCGAGCCTCTTCGGGCACACGCCCGATGCGGCTTCGCCGGATGGAGCATCGCGTCTGAGCTTCTCCGATGAGCGCGCCGACATGCCCAGGGTGCCGCCGCCTCGCGACCTTCGCGGAGCCATCGCAGACGTGTCGCCGCCCCCGATGCCGGCGCTGCCTACGTTCACGAGCGCCGCGACCCCCGCCGCGCACAGCTTCCTCGAAGAAGAAGAGCTCTCCGCGGAGTACGTCGCGAGCGAGGCCGAGGTTCGCCCCGTGTGGCCGACGCCCGCGCCGAGCGCCGATCCGCCGGAGGCGCCTACGCCGCTGCCGCCGGCGCTCCCGTCGATGCCGCCGCCGCTGCCGCGCATGTCGTTCCCGCCGTCGCCGCCGTCGCTCCCGGGGGCGCACGCCGCGGCCGCCGAGTCGCCCTTCGACGCACTCTCGGAGCTGAGCATGTCGGACGCCGAAGAGGTCGAGGCGAGCGAGATCGACGCGAGCGAGATCGAGTCGGACGACGCGCCCTCCCTCGACGACCTCGCCGCGCTCACCACCCTCCCGGGCCAGCACGACCCCGCCCGTCGACGCGATTGAGCGACGCCCCAGCGTCGCAACCCGCACCGCCTGAAGAGCCTTCACCACAGACAGATGTGACCGATTCCAGCGCATGCAGCGCGGCGAAATCGGTCGCCTCTGTCCGTTCGTGCCCGAGTTCTCCAAGTCGGTTTTGTGACCACTGTGGGGGAGCGTGTATGTTCGCGTCCCATGCGGGCTCCAATCGGCGGGATCACGGTCGCAGCGCTCCTCTCGCTCGCGCCGACGGCATCGGCGCAGCAGGCCACGACGCATGAGCACGACGCGCCCAACGCGGTCGTGCCCGCGTGGTGGGACGTCAACGACTCCGAGGCGCTCCTCGCGCGCATGCAGCAGGCGTCGACGGGCAACCCCACGGTGGCGGCGCGGAGCATCTCGGCGGCGCTCCTCCACGGCGTCGAGCCGCAGGTGGCCTCGTTCGGGCTGCACGCGCTCGCGGCCCTCGCGCGGCCCGAAGGGGCCCTCGCGGTGCAGCGCTTCCTCGAGCATCGCAGGCCCGGGCTGCGCCGTCACGCCGTCGCGGCCGCCGTCGCGATCGGCGGCCCCGAGCTCGCCCGCGGCGTCGAGGCGCGCGTCGGCGACCCCGACCCCGACGTGCGCGGCGACGCGGCGATGGCCGTCGGAGACATGGGCGACCGCGCGGGCCTCGGCACCCTGTGGACGGCCCTCGACCGCGAGCTCGGCGCCTCGTTGCGCCCCGAGGGAACGCCCCTCATTCGCGGCTGCGCGCACTCCATCGCGCGCCTCGGGAGCGCCGACGATGTCGAGCGGCTCCTCGGGTACCTGCGCCGCGCGCCGCTGCGCTCGCTCACCGAGGCCTTCGAGATCGCCCTCGGGCGCGACAACATCCCCGAGAGCGTGAAGCAGCGCGTGGTGAACACCGTCGGCAGCCTCGCGACGGGCGAGGCGCGAGACTTCCTCGTGCGCGTCGCCGACGCGTACCGCGGGCGCCCCGCGCCGTGGGCCGACCTCGCCCGCGCGAGCGCCGCGCGCATCCAGGATTCGGGAGGTGCCCAGTGACGCGCAACACCCTGTGCCTCGTAGCCGTCGCGACGCTGTCCACGCTCGCGTGCGCGTCGACCCACGGCGGCGCCTTCGGGCTCGCGTACCCCGCCTCGTCGGCGGGCGAGCTCGCCGCCGTCGAAGCCCGCGCCCGCGCCGCCGCGGCGCCGCAGATCCCCGCCGTTGCCGTGGTGGTTCCGCCGGCGCCGGCGCGCGGCTTCGCGGTGTTCGCGCTGCCTACGGGCGCGCGCACGGGGCAGGTGGGCGACGCCATCGTGGGGCGGCCGGTGATCGCGGGCGACCTCGTGCTGGCGCGCTCGCCGGG
>CAISKJ010001129.1 GCA_903885885.1 uncultured delta proteobacterium | reverse complement strand
TTGCGAGGCGACGGGGTGTGATCAAGGCAGTCATCTCGGCGGGCTCGGGCGAAGTGAATCACGGCCGGCGCCCCCGGTGGAATCGAAACCGCTGCGGTAGCAGGCTCGGGCCCGTCGTCGCCTACACTCCGCCGTGTGACGTACGCATCGCCTCGCGAGCTGGCCCGCTGGCAGATCGATCACGATCGCGCACGCTGCGCCGCGGCGCCGTGGCTCTTCGCGCAGAAGACCGCGCGCATGCGGGAGTCGCCGCTCGCCTTCTTGCGCGGGGCCGCGCCGCTGCACTACGAGCTCCTCACGCGTGATCCGTGGCTCCGGGAGGGGCCCGCGGGCGAGGGGTGGATCGTCGGCGACCTCCACCTCGAGAACTTCGGCGCCTACCGTGCGACACCCGCGGGGGAGGGCGACGACGTCGTGGTGTTCGACCTCAACGACTTCGACGAGGCCGTGGTGGCGCCGTGGCGTTTCGAACTCTTGCGTGTGGTGGCGAGCGTGCTCCTCGCCGCGCGAGGCCGCGGCGTGAAGGGTGACGGCGCGCTCGAGCTCGCCGATGACTTTCTCGTTGCGTGGCGCGCGCAGGTCTTCGACGCGAGCGCTGCGGTGGTGGCGTGCGACGCCGTCGAGCGGCTTGTCGCGCGCGTCGAGAAGCGCACGCGCGCGCAGCTCCTCGATGATCGCACGGAGGTACTTCGCGGCCGCCGTCGCTTCGTGCGTGGCGCTCGCTACCGTGATCTTGGCGCTGCGCAGGTGCGTGGTCTTGGCGACGCCTTCGCCCGCTACGCCGCCTCGCTCGACGAAGACGAGCGGCCGACTCGCGACGCCCTCACCGTCGACGACGTAGCCTTTCGCGTCGCGGGCACGGGGAGCCTCGGCGCCCTCCGCGTCGCCGTGCTCACGCGCGGAAAGGGCGGCCCCGACGGGCACTGGGTCTTCGACATGAAGGCGCAGGGGGAGCCCGCGGCTGCCGCGCTCGTCGGACGGAGCGACGTGCGCGGCGCGCGGCGCGTCGTCGCCGCGATGGAGGCGTGCCTCGCGGCGCGGCCGCTCAAGCTGGGTGTTACCGACTTCGAGGGCGCTTCGCTGCTGGTGCGGCGGCTCGCACCGCAAGAAGACAAGCTCGACCTCGCGCGCGTCGAGGGCGCGCAGCTCCCCGATCTCGTGCGCCATCTGGGCGCCCTCGCGGGGCGCGCGCACCGGCGAGGTGGGTCGTTGCAGGGGCCGCCGTGGTCGCGGACCGACCTCGACGCCGTGCTCGATCGCGCCGTCGCTGTCGCGGGCGCCTGTGAGGGCGCCTGGCTCGCGTGGTGCCTCGCGCTACGCCGCGAAGGCTCGCCTGCGACAAGGTGACGCAGCGACGCCTCACGCGTTTCGCATCGCGCGAGGATGGTTGCATAGTGGCGCGGGCAAACCAGCAGTCGGAGGTGTGTGTTCATGTCGCGTCGCTACGTGTTGGGCCTGTTTGTTTGGGTCTCGGTCTTCTCGACTGCGTGCCACGATCACACCGAGGTTCCGGCGGCGTCGCCGTGCGCAGATCGCCAGCAGGTGAGCCTCCCCGAGTGCGCGGTCGCGGGGGGCGACGCGTTCTCCGACGAGGCGTGCATCGCGCTCGACGACGCGATTCGCGGCAGCCGTGCGGCCGTCAACGACGCGCGCTCCCCGTCGATCACGGCGCCCACGGAGATGCAGGCGGTCGCCCGCGCGACGCCGTTCACCTTCGCGTGGACCGCACCCGTCGCGATGGTTCCCGCGCGGCGCCCGATGACGGTCGGTGACGAGCTGCTTCGGTGGACGTCGCTCGTGCCCGAGGCTCAGGCGCACTGCGATCCGTTTACGGGGCGCGCGTATGAGTTGCGCGTCAAGGTGGGCGCCAACGTGCTGCTGCGCCGTCAACAGTCGGCCCTGTCGTGGACGCCTTCGGCCGCCGAGTGGACCTATCTCACGGGCGCCATCGGGGCCCAGACCGCCGAGCTGACGATCTACACAGCCACCTATGTGGCCAATCAGATTTCGACGGGCGCGGGGCCCTTCTATCCGATGACGGCGCGGCGCTTCACCGTCGCGCCCTGACGCGCTCTTGACCGGCGGCGGCGTTGCGACGTACGCAACCGCCCGCCATGACAGAACCGCTTCGTAACGCCATCGGAATCCTCCACGAGACCAAGAACCGCTGGGAGCGCCGCATCCCGCTCGTGCCCGCACAGATCGCGGAGCTCGTTCGCGACGGCATCGAGGTGCGTGTCGAGCGCTCGCCGTCGCGCGCCTTTCTCGATGAGGAGTTCGTCGCCGCGGGCGCGACGCTCGTCGATGACGCCACCGACTGCCGCCTCGTGATGGGTGTGAAGGAGGTGAAGAAGCACCAGATCAAGCCCGGCGCCACGGTGATGTGCTTCTCGCACACCATCAAGGGCCAGTCGCACAACATGCCCCTCCTCGCAGACTTTATCGCCAAGGGGACGAGCCTCGTCGACTACGAGGTGATCTGCGATGACAAGGGCGTGCGTCAGGTCGCCTTTGGCCGCTACGCCGGCCTCGCGGGCGCGCACGAGACCCTCTGGACGCTCGCGCACCGCATGGCCGCGCTCGGTCATCCGAGCCCGCTCACGGCGCTCAAGCACGCCGTCGATTACCGCGACCTTGCCGACATGGTGTCGTACACGCGCGCGGCGCTCGAGGCCCTGCGCTCCGAGGGCCCGGACGTGTTCTCGCCCTTCGTCGTGGCCGTCACGGGCAACGGGCGCGTGTCGAAGGGTTCGCTCGAGTACCTCGAGCTCGTGGGCGCGATTCCGTGCACGCTCGACGAGTGCCTCGCGCTGCCCGCCGAGGCGCCGGGCGATCGCACGCTGCGCGTGCTGCACCTCTCCGACGACATGCTCTACGAGTGGGCGGGCCAGGGGCGGCGCTTCAACTTCGAGCACTACGTGCAGCACGCTGAGCGCTACGTGTGCAAGGGCGCCATGTACCTCCCGTACATGAAGGCCCTCATCAACGGCCTCTACTGGGACGAGCGCTTCCCGCGCATTCTCGACGACTCGACGGCGCGGCGCATGTTCGCCCACGAGACCCTGCCGCCCGTGATCGGCGACATCGCCTGCGACATCAAGGGCGGCGTCGAGTGGACCACCATCGCCACCGAGAACGACGAGCCCGCGTTCGTGTACGACCCGCACACCAACGCATCGACGGTCGGCGTCGAGGGGCGCGGCGTGGCCATCATGTCGGTCGACAACCTCCCGACGGCGCTGCCGCGCGACGCGTCCTTCGACTTCAGCAAGGCGCTCATCCCGTACGTGCGCACCTTCTTCGAGGCCGACCTGCGCGGTGGCGTGGGCGTGCTCCCGGCGGCGCTGCAGAGCGCGGTGGTCGTCGCGGGGGGGCGCCTCACGCCGCGGCACCAGGGCCTCGCGCGCTTTCTCTAGCGCACCTTCGCTACCGACACATCTGACCGGCGCGCACCCACGCCTGGCCCCCGCACGCACCCGCCGTGTAGGGGCCCGCCGCGTTGCCCGGCACGCAGTGGTTGTTGCACCACCCGCACGCCGCGATGGCGATGCAGCCCGCGCAGTCGATCTTGCGCGCGCACGGGTCGACGCCCGCGTCGGGCGAGGCCACACACAGAATGAGGTCGGTCTGCTGGCGGTCGCAGCCCGCGAAGTTGGTGACCCCCGACGCGCACATCGCCGTCGACCCGAGGCCGCAGGCGAGC
>CAISKJ010001128.1 GCA_903885885.1 uncultured delta proteobacterium | reverse complement strand
TCTCGCCGAGGTCGAAATCGCAGGGGTCGCCGGGGAGCGCGTGGAGCATCGCGAAGCACAGCGTCGCGACGGCGAGCACGGAGAGGGCGCCTGCGCCGAGCCTGCGCGCGAGGAACCCCAGGAGCCTCATCGCCGCTGAACGCACCAGCCCGGGGAGTTGGGCGAGGCGCCGGCCGGCACCGGGTCGGCGATGACGGTGCAGTGCTGCCCGGGGTCGAGCACCTCGTGCATGGTGCTCATGTTGGTGGCGATGCACGCGACGGGGTCGGGGTGCACGCACTGGTCGTCGCTGCGGCAGTCGTTGTCGCCGTTGCAGCCCGCCATGCAGAAGCGCCGACGGAGGCGCGGCGCGTGGGCGTCGAAGTAGACGCAGACGCCGTTGTCGGGGCAGCTCCCGGGCTCGCAGCCCGGCACGGTGCAGTAGCCGCCGGTCTGCGAGAGGTCGCAGATGCGGTCGGCGGAGATGCTGCAGTCGGTGTTGGCCGTGCAGGTGTCGCCGATCACCTTCTTGCAGGCGCTCGGGAGCAGGAGCGCGAGGGCCGCGACGAGCGCTGCAAACCGTGGTCTTCGTGAGTACATCAACGCGGCCGCGGACCCTATAGCAGCGCCCCTCAGACCGCAACCCGCGCCGTGCACCGCCACGCCCGCCGCGCCACGCCGTGCGGGCCGCGCATCACCGACGGCGAGACGCGGACCTCGTCGCAGCACGGCGCGAGGAGCGCGCGCAGCCCCGCCTCGTCGTAGCCGTGGGTGCCCGCGGCGCCGTGCTCGGCGGCGTCGTGGACGAGCAGCACGAGGCGCGCGCCGGGGGCGCTCACGCGGGCGACGGCGTCTCTCCAGTGCGCGTGGAGTTCGCGCGGGAGGCAGTGCAGGCAGCCGCGGTCGACGACGAGGTCGAAGGGTCCGGTGAGCGTGGTCGCGCACACGTCATCGACGGCGAAGGTGATGGTGTGTGGGGTGGCGCCCGCGCGGGCGCGCTCGATGGCCGCGGGCGCGAGGTCGGTGGCGGTCACCGCGCAGCCGAGGGCGGCGAGGTAGCGGGCGACGGTTCCGAGGCCGGTGCCGAGGTCGAGGGCGCGGAGCGACGGGCGGGCGAGCGCGTCGAGGGCCGCGGCGAGGTCGGCCTCGGGCGCGTCGAGGTGCCATGGGAGATCGGTGGGTGATGTGCTGGCGTAGAGGGCCGACCAGCCCGCGTCGTCGTGCGGCAGGGCGGGCGTGTGCTGGTGGAGCACGGCGCGGGCGACGGCGAAGACGTCGTCGGGCGAGGGGGCGGGGCCGAGCACGGGGCTTCGGTCGCGGGGCGCGTGGGCGACCTCGACGCCCGCGGCGGGCACGACGAGGTGCATCCCGTCGTCGCGCAGCGCGCGGAGGTTTCGCTCGACCGCGGGCGCGGCGTACATGGCGGGGTTCATCGAGGGGCAGAGCACCACCGGGGCGCGCGTGGCGATGACCGTGGCGCTCACCACGTCGTCGCAGTCGCCGTGCGCGATGCGCGCGAGCGTGGTGGCCGACGCGGGGTACACGACGACGAGCTCGGCCCACTCGGCGAGCTCGATGTGGTGGGCGCGCGTGCG
>CAISKJ010001127.1 GCA_903885885.1 uncultured delta proteobacterium | reverse complement strand
GGCGGCCGGCCTCGGCGTCACGCACCCGCCGGGGCACCCGCTCTGGGTCGTGTGCGCCTCCCTCGCCGCGATGATCCCCGTGGCCACGCTCCCCTACCGCGTGGCGCTCCTCTCGGGCCTGTGCCTCGGCGTGATCGGTCGCGTCACCTACGGCGTCGCGCGCAACCTCGCGGCCTCGGCGCTCGACCACGAGGCCCTCACCTCGCGCGGCGACCGCGCCCTCGGCTCCCTCGCGGCCCTCGCGGTGTCGGTGTCGGCCACCGTGGGCCCCGCGGTGCTGCGCCAGGCCACGCGCGTCGAGGTGTACGCCCTCGCCGGCGCGCTCGCCGTGGGCGTGCTGGGCCTCGCGTGCGCGCGCTCGCTCAGCCCCGCGACGCGGGCGCGCCTCTCGGTGCTCCTCGTCGCGCTGGGCGGCGCCAACCACCACTTCATCGCGCTCACCGCGGCGCCCCTCGCGATCGCCACGCTGCTCGAGCGCTTGCACGCCGCCGACGGCGCCTCGCGCCGCCGCGCGCTCGCCGCGTGGGCCCCCCTGGGCGCGCTGGGACTCGCGCCCTACGCCCTGCTGTTCCTCCGCGCCTACACCGCGGCCAGCCTCGTGCGGGTGCGCACCCTCGACGACTTCGGGTGGACGGTGAGCGCCCGCGCGTTTCAAAAGAACATGGGGCACGGCGTTCCCGGTGAGTTCGCCGACCACCTGCTCGCGGTGCTCGACTGGCTCGGCACGAGCCTCACGCCCCTCGGCCTCGTGATGGCCCTCGCGGGCACGTTTCTCCTCCTCCGCTCGACGCGCATCGACGCGGTGCGCGCCGACGTGCTGCGCCTCTTCGCGCTCGCCACGGTGGTGTGCCTCGCCCGCGCCGCGCTGGGCTTCGTCTCGGGCAACCCCGACGCCGCGGGCTACCTCGTGCCCGCCATCGCCGCCGTGGCGTGCCTCGCCGTCGGCTTCTCGACGGTCGCGTGGCGGGCCATTCGCACGGCGCCGCCCGCGCCCGAGGGGCCCTCGTCGGGCGCGCGCCTCGTGCTCTCGGCGGTGCTCGTCGCCGCGCCCCTCGCGTCGCCGATCTACGTCGCATGGGCGGGCCTCGCGGCCACCGCGCACGACCGCGCGTGGGTGGCCGACTGCGCCGCCGACGGGCTGCTCGCGCCGCTGCCGCCGCGCGCCGTGGTGATCGTCTACGCGCCCGAGACGGTGTTCCGCGCGCGCTTCGCGCAGCGCGTGGAGGGCGAGCGGCCCGACGTGTCGGTGGTGCCGGTGCCCTTCCTCCCGTACCCCGGCATGAACGACACGGTGCTCGCGCACGACCCCGAGCTCTTGCCCCTCGTGCGCGACTACCTCGCCCACGGCGAGGCGCGCGACGACGTGGTGTCGGCCCTCGTGGGCGCCCGCCCCGTGCGCGTCGAGCTCGACCCGATGAACGTCTCGTCGATGACGCCCTTCCTCGTGCCGCGCGGGCTCCTCGCCGAGGCGCGCGGCGAGCCCACCACGCTCGCGTCGGTGCGCGTGCACGCCGCGGCGCACTTCGCGGCCATCGACGCGCTCACGGGCGCCATGCGCGACGCCGACGCCGACGACCCGAAGGCCGCCGAGCTCGTGGGGTGGCGCAACTACAACGACGCGCTGTTCTTCGCGGGGCGCGGGGCGCGGTCCGAGGCGCTGGGGTCGGTGCGGCGGGCGCTCGAGGTCGCGCCGACGGCGCTCGAGCTGCGGGGGCTGCGCGAGGCGCTCAGCGCGCCGGGAGAAGGTCCGATTGATGTGAGAGACTTCGTCGTGGGAGGGCATTCGCAGTAACGGCCACCGCGGTGGCGGGCAGCGGGCCCTCGTCGGTGAACCACGCCTCGTCGACGCCGGGGTCGCGCGGCAGGCGCGGCGTGCCGTCGAAGTTCTTGCGGCCGCCGGGCAGAAAGAACGTGCGCGCGAGGTAGGCGAGCATCGACGGCTCCTCGAGGCGCTTGTCGATGTGGGGCGCCACGAGGCGCGCGTGCTCGGCGGGCGCGAGGCTCCAGTGCAGCGTGGCCTTCAGGTGATGAATGGTGTGGTAGCCGTTGTTGAAGGCGAACCAGTTGATCACCGAGCCGACGAAGTTGCGCGAGTGGTTCCACGGGCTGGTGGCGTCGCAGCCGTCGTGCTGCAAGAGGTTCATCGTGACGATGCCCCACGCGGCGTACTGCCAGGGGAGCACCACGTAGAGCAGCGCCTTGCGCCAGTCGAGCGCGAGGAGCGCGCCGATGAAGGCCACCATGCACACCGTCTCGACGAGGAGCGTGCGGGTGAAGCGCGGGCGGCGCTTCGCCGCGAAGCGCGCGTACTTGAGCTCGGCGCCCATGATCGACGTGCTGATCGACGCCGTGAAGAACAAGAGGTTGAGCAGGTGCCAGCGGAAGCGCGCCTTGTCGGTGCGCATCACGTCGCGCACCGTCTCGGCGTGGCGGTGGTGGCTGAGGTTGTGCCCCGGGAGGTACGAGCTCACCGGGTGGCCGTAGGTGAGCGTGAGCACCATCTGCCAGACGTTGTTCATCCAGCGCGCGTGAAACACCGGGCAGTGCACGGCGTTGTGCGTGGCCACGGCGCCCAGAAAGGCCCCCATGCACGTGATCGCCACGAGGGGCGCGGCGACCCACGGGTTGGAGGGCGCCACCACCCACTGAAACAACACCAGCGCGTACCACCCGCCGATGATCAACAGGGTGCGACGGTCTGCCCTGTAGCGCAGCACTTTGGGAGAACTCATGACCGACATTGCCTCGCACGGCACGCGTAGCAGAAATCACCCGATCGCTCTACGCGTGGAATCCGCTACGCAGGCATTGCGGCGCGGTGCGTAACGCGGGTGGCAGCTCCCGCGCGGCGCGACGGTGGTAGTGTCCCGCGCATGACGGCAACCCGTGAGGCTCCGGGCGCGGTGGCGCTGACCCTTCCGCTGCGGAGCGATCCCCCGTGGCTCACCTCGGCGCTCCTGGGGCTCATCGCGGGCTTCATCGCGCTCTTCGTGCTCGCGTTCTCGCGCACGGCCTTCCCCTCGGCGTGGGGCGTGCTCCCCGGCGTGATGGTGGGCGTGTTCGTGGGCACCGCCCTGGCCGCGCGCGCGCGTCGCCGCGGGGCCACCGTGGTGCTCGAGGCGAGCGACCGCAGGCTCGACGTGCGCGACCCCGCGCAGACGCTCGACGTGCTCGACCTCGCCGCGCCGTACTCGGCGGTGCTCCTCGTCGACCGCAAGCCCGGGCGGCGCATGCTCGTGGTGGGGCAGCACGGCGACCCGGTGGTGGTGCTCGAGCTCGGCGGCGCTTCCACGGAGGCGCCGGCGGCGTGGTCCGGTCGCACGCTCTCGCTCGACCTCGAGAGCATGGCGCTCTCGCCCGCGTCGCCCAACGTGGTGGCGCTCGCCGAGGGTCACACGCTCGACGCGCTCATGGCCCACCTCGCGCCGAGCCTCGACGCGCGCATGCCCTGGGTGTCGCAGCCCACGAGCGGCGGCGCGACGCTGCAGCTCGCCCCCGGCGAGGTGCGCTTCGGCGCCCGCGCGCTGCCCCTCGACGCCACCGTGAAGGCGATGAACTACGCGGTGCTCACCAACGGCGTGACGGTGGCGGGCCTCGGGCTCGTGCAGGGCGACGAGGGCTCGGTGCTGCTGCTCGCGTGCGAAGACGCCATGGTGGAGAAAGACGCGGTGACGGGCAACCTGTCGCCCGACGCGTACGTGCCGCTCGCGGTGTTCGAACTCATGCGCGCGGTGCTCACGCACACCGCGGCCGCGAAGGCGTAGCTACAAGCCGAGCCAGGGCGCCGGGTCGAGCGTCTCGCTGCCGTGGCGCACCTCGAGGAACATCATCGGCCCGTGGCCGTCGTTGCCCGCGACGCCGAGCGGCGAGCCCTGCGCGAGCTCGTCGCCGACGCGCACGCTCACCTGACCGAGGTTGGCGCTTACGGTGTAGTAGTGGTCGCCGTGGTCGACGATCACGATCTGGCCGTAGGTGCCGTAGCGGTCGGCGAAGGCCACGCGCCCGGGGAACACCGCGCGCACCACCGTGCCGATGCCGCAGCGCACCTCGAGGCCCGGTCCGTCGGCGCCCTCGCGCCACATGCGTCGCACCTCGGCGCGACCCTGCACGGGAAACAGGAGCCGCCCGCTGCTCTCGGCGAAGCCCGTCGCGTCGGTCGCCGTGGGGGCGCCGCCGTACACGGTCACCGTGGGGCCGTTGGTCTGCGCGGTGGCGCCGTAGGCGGGCGAGCCCATCATCGAGTGCGCGGCGCGCTGCGCGGCCACGAGCTCGCCCTTGTGGGCCTGCGCCGCCGCGAGCAGCGTGGCGACGCGCGCGCGGTCGGCCTCGAGCGCGTCGGCGCGACGGCCGGCCTCGTCGAGCTGCAAGAGCGTGCGGTGCAGGAGCTGGCGCACGCGCTCGGAGCGGGCCGCGTGGTCGAGGAGCATCTCGGGCCCCCCCTGGAGC
>CAISKJ010001126.1 GCA_903885885.1 uncultured delta proteobacterium | reverse complement strand
GACGGGGTGGCCGCCCCGACGTCCCCGCTTGTCCGCGACGTCCGGGCGGGGGTGCTACACGACGACGCGGTCGAACGCGAGGCCCCCACGCACTCGCCCGTGACCGTCAGAAATCGTCGGAATTGCTCTGCCGTCTACAATGTGCACCTCGACGTGCGCACCGTCGATGTTCGCGGTCAGGTTACGTTCAACGGTGCCGTGCCCGAGTACACGTCGCCCCTCGCGTGCGACGCGAGCAGCGCCGGTGACGGCCGGGCGCTGGTGAGGTTCGTCAACCTCCGCACGCACGCGACGTTCGAAGCGAACACGGTGGGCTGCGAGGGGAGCGCCCGCTTCGCCGTGTCGGTCTACCCGGGCACCTATCGCGTGGATGCGTTTGGGCTCGGCCGTTCGAGGATCCCGATGGAGCGACCGGTGGTGATCGATCGCGTCGAGATTCGGTGAGTGATGGGCGGCGGGCGTGCGGTGCTCACGCACCGCCGCTGTGAGCGAGCGCTTTGCTACTCCGTCGCGTCGATGTCGATGGCCACGCCTTCGCGCAGCGAGCGCATCGCCATGAGGCCAGCCCACATGGTGCCGTACACCTCGCTCCACGGGATGGGCCACGCACCGCCGTTCTTGCACGCGTCGAGGAAGGCCTTGAACCCGTTGGCGTGGCCGCGGTCGCGGTCGAACTTCGCCGTCGTGAGGCGCTCGCTGCGCCACATGTTCACCGTGTCGAACTCGTCGACGTGCGCGGTGCGACCGCCGCCGTTCACCTCGAAGCGCTCGACGGGGGCCGCGCGGTCTCCGCCCGCCTGGTACGAGATGTTCGAGAGGCTCCCGTTGGCGTGACGCATGGTGATGAACACCTGGTCGTCGGTGGTCTCGACGCCGCGCGATGCGCCCACCGACTCGGCGAACACGCGCACCGGCGGAGAGCCTACCAGCGACACGCACGTGTCGATCGCGTGCACGCCCTCGCCCACGATGCGACCGCCGCCCACCTCTTCGTCTTGATGCCAGAGGTTGGCCGGCAGATACCCCGACGCGAAGCGGTAGCCCACCGTGGTGGGTGACACGCCCGCGAAGAAATCTCGCACGGCCTTGGTGGCGGGCGCGAAGCGGCGGTTGAGGCCCACCATGAGCATCGGGCATTTGTCGCCGAGCTCTTCGACCACCGCCGCGATGCGCGTGAGCTCCGCCGCCGAGATGCACAGCGGCTTCTCGACGAAGATGTGCTTGCCGGCGCGCAGACCCTCGATCACGAGCTCGGCGTGCAGGTCGTGGCGCGTGGCGATGAACACCGCCTTCGTGCCCGGATCGTTGAACACCTCGCTCGCCTCGGTGGTCGCGAAGGAGAAGCCCAGCTTGCGGCCCGAGTGCTCGGCGTTCATGCCGCGGGCGGTGCACATGCCCCGCCACGCCACGCCGCCGCCCACCTTCGCGAGCGCGGGGATCATCACCACGCGCGCGTAGTTGCCCGCGCCGATGAGGCTCACGCCGATGTCGCCGGAGCCCGCGCGCTTCGACGACTTGAGGTCGATGCGGCGCTTCGGCACCGCAGGCGCTTCGGGGTACTCGATGATGGCGCCGAGCACGGGAGAGCCCGACGTGATGAGGTCGTACGCTTCCGCCGCGCGCTCGACGGGGAAGCGGTGCGACGTGAGCTTCTCGACGGGGAGCTTGCCCGCCGAAATCATGTCGAGCACGCTCTCCATGTTGCGCTGCGCCGTCCAGCGAACGAAGCCGAAGGGGTAGTCGACGCCCTTCTCGTCGTACTGCGGATCGAGCCGCCCCGGGCCCGTCGACGACGAGACGGTGAACTCGATCTCTTTCATGAAGAAGGGAGGCCGCGGCACGTTGAGCCCGGTGACGCCCACCAGCACGATGCGACCGCGCGTGCGCACGACGTCGGCGGCGAACTCGATGGGGCCGTTGTCCTTCGTCGAGGCCGTGATGATCACGGCGTCGACGCCCTGGGGGCCCGCGAAGTTCTTGATGGCGTCGCGGGGCGAGCCTACGCCCACCGCGTCGGCGCCGAAGGTCTTCGCGAGCTCGAGCTTCGCGGGGTCGATGTCGGTGCCGAAGACCCGGCAGCCCGAGGCCTTGAGCATCGCGACCACCATCTGCCCGATGAGCCCGAGGCCGATCACCAGCACGCGCTCGCCGAGGGTCACCTTTGCGAGGCGCACGCCCTCCAGCCCGATGGAGGCG
The DNA here is from genome assembly GCA_903885885.1 of uncultured delta proteobacterium. Lineage (GTDB taxonomy): Bacteria > Myxococcota_A > Polyangia > Polyangiales > CAISKJ01. The sequence goes on along the minus strand of CAISKJ010001126.1, from coordinate 2,210 downwards.
ACGGAGGTGTACGCGGCCTGCTCGAAGGTCACGTTGTCGGGCACGCGCGCGCAGCCCATGCGAGAGACGCTCACGATGCCCGCGTGGGGCCCCGTGGTGGCGACGCGGTCGCCGGGCTTGTACTCCTGCACGCCGCGGCCGGTGGCGAGCACCACGCCCGCGGAGGAGTACCCGAGGGGCATGGGCTCGTCGAGCTTGGCCATCACCTGCTGCGCGGTGAAGAGGAGCCCCTCCTGCTGCACCTTCTGGATGACCCGGCGCACGTGGTCGGGCCGCTCGCGGGCCTTGCCGATGAGGCTCTTGCGCGCGAGCTCGACCACGTAGCGCTCGGTGCCTGCGGAGACCAGCGACGCGGCCGCGGCGACGACGACCTGACCGGGCGCGGCGACGGGGTCGGGGATCTCGCGGACCCCTGTCTTGCCGCTGCGAACATCTTGAACGACCTGGAGCATCGGGGGCCTCTACCTGTAGCTAGCGAACGTGCGCGGCCGACTGTGCGACCTCGCGGAGAAACGTGAAGGTCTCGCCCGCGCAGCGCGGCCACGAGAAGCGCATCGCGCGGGCGTGGGCCTCGTCGGCGACGCGGGCGCGCAGGGCGGGGTCGCGGAGCATCGCGCGCAGCGCGCGGGCGATGTCGGCCGGGTCTTCGGGGTCGAAGTACACCGCGGCGGGGCCGATGAGCTCGGGCATCGGTCCGCGGTCGGAGCACGCGACGGGCAGGCCCGACGCCATCGACTCGAGGAGGATGTTGGGCATGTTCTCGCACGATGACGCATACACGGCCGCGTCGGCGCGTCGGTACGCCTCGACGATCTCGCGGAAGGGCAGGTGCCCCTTCCACGAAGACCATGCGCCGTGCGGGTCGTATGCGTTGAGCCGCGACGAGAGCGCATTCACCGACTGCGCATCGTCACCGAGGCCCACGAACTCGACGGCCACCGGGAGCCCCTCGGCGCGGAGCGCGCGCACCGCCTCGGCCACCGCCCACTGGTGCTTGTAGCGCGTCACCGTGGACACGTAGAGCCACCGAAAGGGCTTGGCGTACGAGTATTCGGCGAGGGCGCGCTGGGGCCGCGGGGCGAGGTCGAAGCGGGGGTTGATGCCGTGCGGAATGATCGCGACGCGCTTGGGGGCGTGGGGCATCGCCGCGCGCACGGCGTCGTGGGCGTGGCGCGTGAGGAAGATCACGGCGTCGGCTGCGGCGAACGAGCGCGCCTGCGCGCGGAGCAAGACCTCGAGGCGCGCGCGGGTGGGCGAGAGGCCGTAGCGCTCGCGCTCGGCGGCGTCGAAGGGGAGCATGTTGCGGCACATCACCACGCGGGGGAGGGGGCTCCGCGGAGCCGTGCCGCCGGGGGCGAAGTGCAGCGCGCACTGCGATTGAATGAGCCGCCTGGGGAGCTCGACGGACTGCCACGCGGTGCGCATGGCGAGGCCGCCTTCGAGGGCGGGCTCGTGGGCGCGCGTGAGCCACGGGCGATCGGCGATCTGGTCGAGGGTGGAGCGGGCACCCCACACGACGACGCGCGCGAAGCCGTGGGCCGCCGGGTCGGCGACCGCGAGCAGCTCGAGGAGGTGCGTTCTGCCGCCGCCGTGGCGCAGGTTCGACGCGTCGATGCCGAGGATCATCGGGGCTGCGCTCTCTGCGCTCACCCCATCGCGCGCTTCTCACGGGCGGCGAGCGCGAGGTCGCTGTCGACCATGCGGTTCACCAGCTCGCGGAAGCCCACGGTGGGCGTCCACCCGAGCGCGTCGCGCGCCTTGGCGGGATCACCGAGCAGCAGGTCGACCTCGGCGGGGCGGAAGTAGCGCGGGTCGACGCGCACGTGGTCTTCCCAGTTCATGCCCGCGCGTTCGAAGGCGAGCTCGACGAACTCGCGCACCGAGTGGGTCTCGCCCGTGGCGACCACGAAATCGTCGGCCACGTCGGCCTGGAGCATGCGCCACATGGCCTCGACGTAGTCGGGCGCGTAGCCCCAGTCGCGCTTGGCGTCGAGGTTGCCGAGAAAGAGCTCCTTCTGCAGCCCCATCTTGATGCGGCCCACGGCGCGGGTGATCTTGCGGGTGACGAAGGTCTCGCCGCGGCGCTCGCTCTCGTGGTTGAAGAGAATGCCGTTGACCGCGAACATGTTGTAGGCCTCGCGGTAGTTCTGCGTCATGTAGAACGCGTAGGCCTTGGCGACCGCGTAGGGGCTGCGCGGGTGAAACGGCGT
>CAISKJ010001125.1 GCA_903885885.1 uncultured delta proteobacterium | reverse complement strand
GTCGAGCCGCGCGAGAGCGCGGGGATGGGCGAGCGCACCATCGAGGCGAGGCGCACGCGGCCGCGGGGCGCGTCGGAGAGGTCGCGCGCGGCGACGGTGGGCGGCGCGACGCCGTTGGGGGGACCGCCCCAGCGGCCGCGGACGGGGTTGGCGCACGCGATGGGGCCCGTCCACGGGTGACGAATGGCGTAGCGCGCTTGAAAGTTGTTGCCGCCGTACTGGGCCGGGCGCGCGCCCTGCTCGAGGCGCCCGCGCTCGCCGGGCGTCTCACGGCCGCCTTGCACCGGCGGGGCCTCGCGAAACACGAGGTCTTCGGTGAGCGTGGCGCGGTCGTAGCGCGTGTGCATGCGCGTCACGGTCATGTTGTACACGTGGTAGTTGTCGTCGAAGCCGGGGCGCCCGCGCGCGATCACGTCGGCGCCGAGCACGTTGAGCTCGGGCTGCGACAGGGGCGGCGTGGGGCAGGGGTCGCACGAGGTGGTGCTCCACGCGTACTCGGTGACCACCGCGCGGCCGCCGGCCTGGTCGAGGGTGTAGTCGAAGAGGCGCGCGTAGAGCTCGCCGAAGTTGCCCCGCGCGCTGTCGGCCACGTCGAGGTTGGTGGGCACAAACACGTTGGCGTAGTTGGCGACTTCGAAGCGCGAGGTCGGGTGCAGCACGTACACGATGAGGTCTTGCGCGCCGTTGGCGTTCATGAGGCCGAGGCGCACGGGGAGTCGAAAGTCTTGCGCGTCGTAGTGGAAGCGCAGCGGCGAGAGGCGCACGCCGCCCGAAGACCTGCGCGGCGCGCGCTCGATGTCGACCTTGGCGACGAAGAACTTCCACTGCTCCCGCACGTAGGGCGCGAGGTACTCGGCGGCGCCGTTGGGGACGTTGTAGTGGTTCTGGTGGAGCCACGTCTCGAGGCCCGTCGACTCGGTGGTCGAGAGCACGAGCACGTCGTACTCGCCCACCGAGAACTGCGCCTCGATGCGCACGCCGAGGTCGGCGCGCGAGGCGGCGGTCGGCGGGGGCACCGACGAGGGCCTGGGGATGCCGCCGCCTCCGCGGAAGCGCATGGGGGGCGGCCTGTAGCAGGGGTCTTGCTCCCAGTACTCGACGAGGCGCGGCGCGGTGAGCCCCTCGAGGTGGGTGAACACGTCGGGCGGGAGCGTGTGCACGTTCTCGCGCTGCAGCACGATGGGCACGGGCACCACCATGGCGAAGTCTTGCGCGGGGCCGTCGTAGTCGTTGCTCATCGAGAGCACGGTGCGCGTGCCCTCGCGCATGAGGGCCACGCGAGTGGCCTTGTTCACGAGCTGCTGGTTGGCGTCGGAGACGTAGAAGCCGCAGAAGGCGTCGGCGGGCGCGGCGTGCGAGAAGCCCGCGAGCAGCGCGAGCGCGGCGGCGGTCGCGCGCGTGCGAGGTGTGAGCGCGTACATCGGTATCTCCCTGCGGTTGATCTGTGAGCGGCGCAATCATAGACGCATCGCGGCTCACGGAGTTTGGCTCTCTCCCGCATCGGGAACGTCTTGCGCGAGGGGCGGGAGGCCCTCGAGGGCGCGCATGGCCTTCTCGCGGTCGAACTCGCCCTCCCAGCGCGAGACGACCACGGCGGCCACGCCGTTGCCGATGAGGTTGGTGATCGCGCGGGCCTCGGACATGAACCGATCGACGCCGAGGAGGAGCGTGATGCCCGCCACGGGGATGCGGCCCGTGGAGGCCAGCGTGGCGGCGAGGGTGATGAAGCCCCCGCCCGTGACGGCCGCGGCGCCCTTCGAAGTGACGAGGAGCACCGCGAGGATCGAGAGGCGCTCGCCCCAGGAGAGGTGCACGTCGGTGGCCTGCGCGACGAACATCGCGGCCATGGTGAGGTAGATCGACGTGCCGTCGAGGTTGAACGAATACCCCGTAGGAATGACCATTCCGACGACGGAGCGCGAGCAGCCGAGGGCCTCCATGCGGGCGATCATGCGGGGCAGGGCCGACTCGCTCGAGCTCGTGCCCAGCACCACGAGGATCTCTTCGGAGATGTACCGGAGAAAGGCCACCATGCGCAGGCCCGAGGCCGCGCGCAGAATGCCCCCGAGCACCACGAACACGAAGAGCGCGCTGGTGATGTAGAACGCCGCCATGAGCTGCCCGAGGCTCACGAGGGTGTGCACGCCGTACTTGCCGATGGTGAAGGCCATGGCGCCGAAGGCCCCGATGGGGGCGACCTTCATCACGATGGCCACGACGGCGAAGAGGGCCTGGCCGAGGCGGTCGATCCACGCGACGAGGGGTTTGCCGCGCTCGCCCAGCGTCGAGAGGGCGAAGCCGAAGAGCACCGAGAACACCAGCACCTGGAGGATCTCGCCCTTCGCAAACGCCTCGACCACGTTGCTGGGAATCATGTTGAGCAGAAACTCGCTCGTCTTGAGCTGCCGAGCGGCGCCGGTAAAGCCCTCGATGGCGTGCGCGTCGAGCGTGCGCGGGTCGGCGTGCACGTTGGCCCCGGGCCGGATCACCTCGACCACCACGAGGCCGATGGCGAGCGCCGCGGTGGTGACCACTTCGAAGTAGAGCAGCGCCTTGGCGCCCACGCGCCCGACCTTCTTCATGTCGCCCATACCCGCGATGCCCACCACCACGGTAGAGAACACGATGGGCGCGATCACCATGCGAATAAGCCGAATGAAGGCCTCGCCGAGGGGCTTGAGCGCTTCGCCCCAGTGCGGCCTCACGTGCCCGAGCGCGGCGCCCGCCACGATCGCGGCGAGCACCTGAACGTAGAGGCCGCGGTACCATTTGCGAGGGGCTTGCATGGCGCTCCGCGCACGATCGACGACCTCGCGCAGCGTCGCAAGCGCCCGCAAACAAGTGAATTTGAGCGACGCGAAGGTGCAGCGCAGAGAGGGGGCGCAATAAAAAGAAGAAGTGCGAAAGATAATTGCAAAACATTCTTGACAGAGTTGCGTCTCTTGGGCACAGTGCAGTTCACCCGCGGCGCTCACTTGTTTCGAGCGTCGGGCTTCCCGCGCGTTCGAGCGCGGTGTACACAGGCAGCCGTAAGCGAAACGACCATGATCTCCCTGCTCACCGACACCCACCACTTCGCGAAGCGCCAGGGCGCGGCGCTGTCCTTCGGGGCGGCGTCGGTCTGCAGCGATCCGAGCGGTTGCGAGCAGCGTGGTCATCGCCCTGAAGGTCAGGGCAATCGCGGCAGCGTCGAAGGGCGCAAGCCGCAGGGCAACGGCGGAGCAGGGCCAGCGGGGTAAAGGCACCCGCGATCGGTCCAAGGGTCTCAGAGAGGCCGGCTCCGCCCCCCGAAGGCAGAGTCGGCCTTCTTGCTTTTTGGAGCTCGCGCAGCGGGCTCTCGGAGGCAGCGCGAGGCGAGACGCTGGCGCCGACGGGGGATGCGTGGGAGCGACGCTCCATCGGTGCCGCGAGGCAGCGGGAGCGGGCGCGAGGCGAGCGCGGCGGAGGGTGAACCAGCGGACCGGCTCCACGGGCCGCGGGGTATAGGGGAGGTGCGTCTTTCAAACGGTAAATATGCGAAGAATTGAACGTAACAAACGACTGAAACAAACGAGATAGATCGACGTACAGACCGAATAGATCGCGGTGAGGCAGGGGCTCAGACCGCGAAGTTTCGAGCGATGGATCTGGAACCTCGAGTGGCAGAGGCCGCGGCTCTTACCCGCGCACGTGAGGGTTCAAGCCCCTTCGGATCCACCACCGCACCGCTGCGGAGCGCGTCAGGCGCAGCGGGGGCGCAGATTGCCCGATGGTCCAACGGCACGATGACCCGCTCTGAACGGGTCGATCCTGGTTCGAGTCCAGGTCGGGCAGCCGTTTGAATGTGATCGATGCGATGTAGCTCAGCGGCAGAGCGGTCGGCTGTTAACCGGCGTCAGCGTGGGTTCGATCCCCACCTTCGCAGCTCAGAGAATGTCTCTCGATGCCCATCGAGGCTGTCGGATGAAACCGTCGGGCTACGGACCCGAAATGCGTGGTTCAATTCCACGGATGGGCGCAACTTGTTGATTCTCAGCGTGTAGCTCAGCCTAGGAGAGCGCCTGCCTTGGGAGCAGGAGGCCGCGGGAGCGAAGCCCGCCGCGCTGACCGTCGGTGTGCCTTGTGAAGGGGCGGTAGTTCAACGGTAGAACGCCTGACTGTGGCCCAGGCAATATGGGTTCAATTCCCATCCGTCCCATCGGTTTGTGACCCTGTCTTCTAACGGCTCAGGAAGGCCGATTCTCGATCGGCAAATACGGGTTCGATTCCCGTCAGGGTCGCCTCGATGTCTCTTCGCGGGTGTAGTGTAGCAGCAGCACCTCACGCTTCCACCGTGATGGTTCGGGTGCAAATCCCGATACCCGCTCCGGAGCGCGCACGCGGCGCCGTCCAGCCTGCAGTGCGCATTCCATCAACGTAGGGCCCTGTCGTCTAATGGTACAAGATCGCGGGTTTTCACCCCGCTGACACGGGTTCGATTCCCGTCAGGGCTGCCCTTCTCGTATGCGGACGTGATGTAACAGTAGCAGCAATGGAGTGCCACTCCGTTCGTGCGGGTGCGAATCCCGTCGTCCGCTCCAGCGGTCACCGGGCCGCGCGTCTCTTGTCCCGAGAGCGCGCGGCCCGATGCCGCCCGAAGGTCTCGTAGTTCAGTGGCAGAATCGCCGGTTGTCTCCCGGCTGATGCGGGTTCGATTCCCGTCGGGACCGCCACTTCATCCAAGAGCGCGCAGCCTGCGGGCGGCCTCTTCCAACAGGTCGTCGTCCTTCGCGAAGCAGAACCGCAGCAGCGTCTCGCCCACCGGATCACGGTAGAAGCTCGCCCCCGACACCGCCGCGATCTTCGCCCGATCGAGCAGCGTGAAGGCCGCCTCGCGCGCCGTGGCGCACCCGAGGCGCCGCGCGTCGGCCAGCACGTAGTACGCACCCGCGGGCACGTAGGGGGTGAGCCCCGCGTCGGCGAGGGCCCCGCACACGATGTCTCGCTTCTTCTGATACATCGCCGAGAGGCCGCGAAAATAGTCGTCGGGCATCGCCAGGCCCTCGGCGCAGGCGTGCTGCAGCGGGGTCGGCGCGCACACGTACAAGAGGTCGTGCGCCACCGCGATGCGCCGCGCCGCGTCGGGGGGCGCGATCGCGTAGCCCACGCGCCAGCCCGTGACCGAGAAGGTCTTCGAACAACCCGACAGGGTCACGGTGCGCGCGCGCATGCCCGGGCGCGTCGCGAGGGGCACGTGCGCAGCCCCCTCGTACACGATGTGCTCATAGATCTCATCGGTGATCACCAGGAGGTCGCGAGAGGCCGCGAGGGCGCCGAGGGCGTCGAGCTCGGCGGGCGTCCACACCTTGCCGTGCGGATTGCCCGGCGTGCACAGCACGATGGCCCGCGTGCGGTCGGTGACGGCGCGCGCGAGGGCGTCGAAATCGACCTCCCACGCGGGCGGGCGCAGCGGCACGAGCACCGGCACCATGCCCAGACCCACCACCGTGTTGTAGTGATAACCATAATATGGTTCGAAGAGAATCACCTCGTCGCCGGGGTCGAGGAGGGCCATCGCCGCCGCCGCGAAGCCGCCCGTCGCGCCCAGCGTGACCACCACCTCGGAGGTCGCGTCGACGGAGAGGCCGTAGTCGCGCCCGACCCTCCGCGCGATGGCCTCGCGCAGCGCGGGGACCCCTTCGGGCGGCGCGTACACCGCCTTGCCCGCGTCGATGGCCGCATGCGCCGCGCGCGCCACGGGCTCCGGGGTGGGGAGGTCGCACACGCCCTGACCGAGGTTGATGCCCCCGACGGCGTCGCAGGCGCGCGTCATGGCGCGAATGTCTGACACGGCCGCGTTGGCCAGTCGTGATCCGATACGCATGGCCGCGGAGTGTAACGGAAGCGCGTGCGCGAGTGTCGCGCCGCGCGCCGAGGTGCTGTTAGTATCGGAAGTGTGAGCGAACCAACGTCACTCGGGTCTCGCGCGACACGCTGCGCGTTCACGCTGGCTCTCGCGCTCGCGGCCTGCGCGCCGAGCAACCTGGGCCTGCGGCTCCCGCCCGGGGATGCGGGCACGACCAAAGACACCGGCGCCCCGTCGCCCGACGCGCCCCCGTCGCCCGACGCGCCCGCGTCGCCCGACGGCACCGTGGCTGATGTGTACGTCGACGTGCCCGTGGTGATCGACCCCGATCAGCCCCTCGTCGACGCCGCGCGGCCCGCCGACGCGACCGCGCGCGACGGCGCCGTCGACGCGCCGCGCCTCGATGCGCCCGCGGTCGACGGCGGCGCGCTGCCCAACCTCATTCCGGTAATCGGCAACCCGCAGATTCAGGAGCGAAACTTCGCCGCGGGGGCCTGCGAGGTGATGGAGGGCTGCACCGTGGCGGGCAACCGACGGCTGCTGCGCTTCGACCTCACGACGCCCAACATCGGCGCCGCCGACCTGTACCTCGGCGCGCCCACCATGGCCGGCCGCCCCGCGGGGATGTTCGAATACGGCACCTGCCACATGCACTGGCACCTGCGCGGCTACGCCGACTATCGCCTCGTCGACATGGCGGGGCGCGAGGTGGCGCGCGGGCACAAGCAGTCGTACTGCCTCCTCGACTCGGGGCGGTACATGGGCATGGGCGTCGACCTCCCCGCGGCCGAGCGATACAACTGCGGCAACCAGGGCATTCACGTGGGGTGGGCCGACACCTACGGCCGCAGCCTCGACTGCCAGTACGTCGACATTACCGGCGTGCCCCCGGGGCGATACCGCATCCGCACGCAGATCAACATGGAGCGCGTAGTCGCCGAGAGTAACTACGCCGACAACGAGAGCTTCTACGACATCGACATCCCCGCGGCCCCCGACGCCGACGGGGGCGCCGACGGGGGCGTCTCCATCGACCCGACGCTCGCGTGCCCCGCCGCCACCGAGGGGACGGGGCGCAACTGCGGCTGGCAGGTCGAGGGCACCCCGCGCACGTGCACGCCGGGCGCGCGCGTCGAGGTCGGGTGCAACCAGGGCTGCATGCCTCCGCTGGGCCTCTGCGCGGGCGACCCGATGATTCGCATCTGCCCCGGCGGTGCGCCCTGCCCCGACCTCACCGCGGTCGCCACCAACGACGACGCGTGCCCCGGCGACGGCGGCCCCACGCGCCTCTGCTCGCTCGTGTCGTTCACGTGCCCCTCCGTCGGGCGCTACACCATTCTCACCGGCGCGTACCGCGCGGGTGGGGCCTACGAGTGTCACCTCGAGACGCGCTAGGCCTCGCCGTCGCGGCCCTCGCGGCGTGTACGTCGCCCGACGCGCCCGCGCGCGACGCCGCCGCCGACCGCGCCCCCGAGGTGACATTGCCTGACCTCACCGCCGTGGTGCGCTTTCCGCTCGTGCAAGAGCGGGTGTTCGCCGCGGGGGCCTGCGACGTCATGGAGGGGTGTGCGCTCCCGGGGCGGCGGCGCCTCCTGCGCTTCGACCTCTCGACGCCCAACGCGGGCGCGGGCGACCTCGCGCTGGGCGCGCCCACCGTCGAGGGCCGCGTGCAGCCGGGCTTCGCGTGGGGCGAGTGCCACGGGCACTATCACTTCGCGGGCTACGCCGACTATCGCCTCGTGGCGCTCGACGGGCGCGAGGTGGCGCGCGGGCACAAGCAGGCCTTCTGCCTCGAAGACACCGAGCGCGTGAGCGCCGCGGGGCCGCCGCTGCCCGACGCCGAGCGCTACACCTGCGCCCGTCAGGGCATCCACGCGGGGTGGATGGACATCTACCCGCGCGGCCTCGACTGTCAGTACATCGACGTGACCGACGTGCCCGCGGGGCGCTACCGCATCCGGGCCACGGTGAACCCCGAGCGGCGCATCGCCGAGGCGCGCTACGACAACAACGTGGGAGAGTTCGAAGTAGACCTCCCCGCGTGGGACGGCGACGCGGGCGTTGACGGCGGCGTCGACGGCGGCGTGGCCGACCCGACGCTGCCGTGCACCACGAGCGAGCAGGGGCCGCGCCGCGAGTGCGGGTGGGACGCCGAGCGCGACGCGCGCCGCTGCGCGCCCGGATCCACGGTGACCGCCGGCTGCGACGCCCTCTGCGGCGAGCCGCTGGGCACCTGCCTCGGCGACACGATGCTCCGCGTGTGCGAGGCCGAGGGGCCGTGCGACGAGCGCGCGGCGCTGGCATCCAACGACGACGCGTGCGTCACCGACGGCGCGCGCGACCCGTGCTCGCGGGTCACCTTCGTGTGCCCCGCGTCGGGCGCCTATCGGGTGCTCACGGGGGCGTACCGCGCGGGCTCGGCGTACACGTGCCGCGTCGCGACCCGCTGAGCGAAGCCCCCACTCTCTCTCTTCTCCGAGGATCATGCGCGCATTGCAGATCGTGTTCTTTCTCGCCGTGGTGTCGCTGATCACCTACGGGATGCACCACTACCTCTGGGCGAGGCTCGTGCGCGACCCCGAGTGGCCCCTCGTGTGGTCGCGCTTCGGCACCGGGGCGCTCGTCGTCGCGGGCCTCTCGCTGCCGCTCGGGATGTTCCTCAACCGCCTGCTCCCGCGCGCGGTGATGACCCCCATCGCGTGGGCCATCTTCTCGTGGATGGGGCTGTCGTTCTTTCTGCTCCTGGGCTTCGCGGCCACCGACGGGGCGCGGGTGCTCATGGCCGCCGTCGCGGGCGCGCACGACCCCGTACGCCGGCGCTTCATGGCGCGCGTGATCGCGAGCGCCGTCGGGGCCGCGGGGCTCGTCACGGGCCTCTTCGCCGTGCGCACCGCCCTCGCCCCGTGGACGGTGCGGCGCGTGAGCGTGCGCCTCGCGGGCCTCCCGCCGGCGCTCCACGGCATGCGCGTGGTGCAGCTCACCGACGTGCACGTGGGCTCCATGATCGGGCGCGACTTCATCGCCTCGATGGTGCGCGCCGTGAACGCGCTCGAGCCCGACCTCATCGCCATCACCGGCGACCTCGTCGACGGGCCCGTCTCCGCGCTCGGCCCCCACGTGGCGCCCCTCGCCGAGCTGCGCGCAAAGCACGGGACGTTCTTTGTCACGGGCAACCACGAGTACTATTCGGGCGTCGACGCGTGGGTGGCGGAGCTTCGCCGCCTCGGCGTGCGCGTGCTCGACAACGAGCGCGTGGCCGTGGGCGAAGGCGACGCGGTGATCGACCTCGCGGGCGTCAACGACTGGAGCGCGAAGCGCTTCGACACCTACAAGCCCGACCTCGCGAAGGCCCTCGCGGGGAGAGACCCGGCGCGCCCCGTGGTGCTGCTCGCGCACCAGCCCAAGCACATTCGCCAGGCCGTCGAGAAGGGCGTGAGCCTCATGCTCTCGGGGCACACGCACGGCGGGCAGATCTGGCCGTGGACGAAGCTCGTGGCGCTCGACCAGCCCTACCTCGCGGGCCTGCACCGCGAGGCCGGCACGCAGATCTACGTGAGCGAGGGAACGGGCTACTGGGGCCCGCCCATGCGCATCGGCACGGCGCCCGAGATCGCGCTCATCACCCTCGAGCGCGCCTGACCGCTGCCCCTACGGGTGCAGGATGAGCTTGCCGACCACCTTGCCCGCGCGCGACCGCCCGTGCGCGGCCTCGGCCTCGGCGAGCGGCAGGCGCGTCTCGATGGGCGTCTCGAGGCCGCCCTTCGCGAGGGCCGCCACGAGGGGCTCGAGGTGCTGCCGCGTGGGGCGCCCGAGAATGGTGCGCGTCTGGCGGTTGAACACCAGCGAGGGGTAATCAACGGGGCTCACCACCACGAGGTCGAGCATGCCCGTGGGGGTGAGCATCGGGCGGCAGTCTTTCGCGGGGTACGTCTCGGAGCTCACGGCGTTGATGATGAGCTCGTAGGGGCCTGCCGCGCGCGCCTCCGCGAGGGCATCGCCCGCGGTGTAGTCGATCACCGCGGCGCCGAGGCGCGCCACCAGGGCTGCGTTGCGGCCCGAGCACACGCCCACCACCGCGCCGCCCATCGCGCGCGCGAGCTGCACGGCGAAGAGCCCGACGCCCCCCGAGGCGCCGAGCACGAGCACCCGCGCGTCGCGCCGGGTGTTGATGCCCCCCACGTCGGTGAGGGCGCGCCACGCGGTGACACCCGCCACGGGCAGGCACGCCGCGTCGTCGAAGGACACGCCCTCGGGCAAGCGCGCGCACTGGTCGGGGCGCACCACCACCTCGTCGGCGTAGCTGCCGCGCTGGCCGCGCGAGAAGTCGGTGCCGCCCACGACGCGCGCCCCCACCGCGAGCTCGGTGACGCCCGCGCCCACCTCGACGACCTCGCCCGCGAAGTCGATGCCCACCACGAGGGGGCCGCGCGGGCCGATGATGCGCTGCGCGGTGCCGAGGGGCCCGCCCTCGCGCATCTTCCAGTCGACGGGGTTTACGCCGATGGCGCGCACGCGCACGCGCACGTCGCCGGCGCCGCAGGGGAGCGACGGCACTTCGACGAGGCGCAGCGGCGCGGAGGACGAGTTCGAGGTCGCGACGATCATGCGGGGCTTCGTAGCGCCACACAGGGCCCCGCGTCGATGGGTGAAGCGCACCGCGAGGGCCGCGCGACGCCGCCGTTGACGCGTCGTCGGGCCGCGCGCGATGCTCGCACCATGAAGCTCCGCGCCGCCTCGACGCTCGCCCTGCTGGCGGCCTGCCAGGCGACGCCGCCGCCGCCCGTCGCCCGTCCC
>CAISKJ010001124.1 GCA_903885885.1 uncultured delta proteobacterium | reverse complement strand
CGGCACCAGCGCCCCGCCGCGGCGCACGATCGGACGGCGGTGGGCGAAGTAGATCGAAGGCAGTTCCAGTTTCTCGCGCGCGATGTATTGCCACACGTCGAGCTCGGTCCAGTTGGAGATGGGGAAGGCCCGGATGTTTTCGCCCTTGAAGGTGCGGGCGTTGAAGAGGTTCCACAGCTCGGGGCGCTGGTTCTTCGGGTCCCACTGGCCGAACTCGTCGCGGAAGCTCATCACGCGCTCCTTGGCGCGGGCCTTCTCCTCGTCGCGGCGCGCGCCGCCGATGCAGCAGTCGAAGCCGAACTCCTCGATGGCCTCGAGCAGCGTCACCGACTGGTGCTTGTTGCGCGACTCGCCCGGCGCCTTGAGCACCACCGTGCCCCTACGCATCGAGTCTTCGACCGACCGCACGATGAGCCGCTCGCCGAGCTCGGCGGCGCGCTTGTCGCGAAACGCCGTCACCTCGCTGTAGTTGTGCCCCGTGTCGATGTGCATGAGCGGAAACGGAAAGCACCCCGGGCGAAAGGCCTTCTCCGCAAGGCGAAGCAGGCAGATCGAGTCTTTGCCCCCGGAGAAGAGCAGCACGGGGTTGGAGCACTGCCCCGCCACCTCGCGCATGATGTGAATGGCCTCGGACTCGAGCCAGTCGAGGTGAGAGAGCGTCCTTGTGCGCGCCACGTGTGTCATCGGTGGGCGCCTCCTATACCCCACTCTGCGCCCGCGGCGAACACCGCCCGCGCGCGCTCCCATCGCGGCCGTCGGGTGCGATACCCTCCGCGGCCGTGCGAAGACTCCTCCTGCTCCTCGGGCTCGCGTCGGCCTGCGCGTCGCGGCAGAACGCAACCTCCCACGCCGCGTGGTGCTCTCGATCGTAGGCACCAACGACCTCCACGGCCGCGTCGCGATGCTCCCCTGGCTCGCGGGCCACGTCGCCAACCTGCGCCGCGCGCGCGAGAGAGACGGCGCGGTGCTCCTCCTCGACGGCGGCGACATGTTTCAAGGCACCCTCGAGTCGAACCTCGAAGAGGGCGCCTCCGTGGTGCGCGCCTACAACGCCCTCGGGTACACCGCCGCCACCCTCGGCAACCACGAGTTCGACTACGGCCCCGCCGGCGAAGGCTCCTTCGCGCGCACGCCCGACGAAGACCAGCACGGCGCCCTGCGCGCGCGGGCCCGCGAGGCGCGCTTCCCCCTCCTCGCGGCCAACATCGTCGACGCCGCGAGCCACGGCCCCGTCGCGTGGGAGAACGTGCGCCCCACGCTCATGGTCACCGCCGCGGGCGTGCGCGTGGGCCTCCTGGGCGTCTCCACCGAGTCGACGCCGCGCACCACGCTGTCGGTCAACTTCCGCGGCCTCGCCATGCGCCCCCTCGCCGAGACCATCCGCGCGCGCGCCGAAGAGCTCCGCCGCGAGGGCGCCGCGGTCGTCGTCGTGCTCGCCCACGCGGGCGGCGCGTGCCGCCGCTTCAACGACCCCGACGACCTGAGCACCTGCGACGCCGACGAAGAGATCTTTCAGGTCGCGCGCGCGCTCCCCGCGGGCGCCGTCGACGCCATCGTCGCGGGCCACACGCACCGCGGCGTGGCGCACATGGTCAACGGCATCCCCGTGCTCGAGTCCTTCGCCAACGGACAGGCCTTCGGCCGCATCGACCTCACCGTCGACGCAGCGACGGGCCGCGTGCTCGGGCGTCACCTCTTCGCGCCGCACAACGTCTGCGGCCGCGCGAGCCGCGACGAGCCCGACCCCGCGCACTGCGAGCCCGAGGCCTACGAGGGCGCCGCCGTCACCCCCGACGCCGCCGTGCGCGACGCGGTGGCGCCCGCCATCGAGGCCGCCCGCGCCGTCCGCGAGCGGCCCCTCGGCGTCACCGTGCTCGCGCCCGTCACCACGCGCTACCGCGACGAGTCGGCCCTCACCAACCTCGTCGCCGACATGATGCGCGCGGCCTCGCCCGGCGCCGACATCGCCCTCATGAACGCCGGCGGCGTGCGCACCGACCTCCCCGTCGGCGCGCTCGACTACGGGCGGCTCTACACCGTGCTCCCCTTCGACAACCGCCTCGTCACCGTGCACCTGCGCGGCGCCGCGCTGCGCGAGCTCCTCGCCCGCAACGCGCGCGAAGACAGCGGCACCCTGGGCATCGCGGGCGCCCGCGTGGTCGTGCAGTGCGAGGGCGACCGCGCCACCGCGCGCGTCACCCGCGACGACGGCCGCCCCGTGACCGACGACGAGACCGTCACCGTGGTCACCAACGACTACCTCGCCCAGGGATCCTTCGCGCGACACCTCGCCGAGCCCCTCACCGACGACGCCATCGTGGCCTCGCCCACGCTGCGCGACGCCGTGGCCCGCGCCCTCGCCGCCGCAGGGCCCCTCCGCGGCACCGACGCGCGCTGGTTCGACGCCGCGCACCCGCGGATCGCGCTCCCCACCGCGCGCCCCGTACGTTGCCCCTGAGAGGCAACGCCCCAGACACTCGCCCCGCCCGCGCACCCCACGCTGTTGGGGTCTCACCATGTCCGAATAAAAGAAATTCGCAGATTCGCCGAGGTGATTAATTTCTGGGTGTTCTAGCGGCAAAGAGCGCTGATACCTTGCGCGGTGTTCGAGGCAATCGCGCCCGAACGGTCGATGCACTGGAGTTCCTGATGAAGACTGCGGTCAAGGTGTTCTTTCTCGTGCTGGCGATCGCTGCCCCCGTCGTCGTGTTCGCGCAGCACGCGCCCACGCCCCCCGCGGGCGGCGACCACGGCGGCGG
>CAISKJ010001123.1 GCA_903885885.1 uncultured delta proteobacterium | reverse complement strand
CGGCCTCGGCCCGCGCCGCATCGCGGTTCGCGCGAAAGGCCGCGAGGCGCGCGACCTGATCGCGCTCGAGCTCGGGGTCGACGTGCTGCAGCGGGACGGGCTCCTCGTGCGACTCGCGGTGCACGTTGACGCCGACGATGGGGCGGTCGCCGCGCTCGATCTCCATCTGGTAGCGGTAGCTCGCGTCTTGAATCTCACGCTGCACGTAGCCCTGCTCGATGGCCGCCACCATGCCGCCGAGGGCATCGACGCGGGCGAGGTACTGCCGCGCAGACTCCTCGAGGTCGCGCGTGAGGCGCTCGACGGCCCACGCGCCGCCGAAGGGGTCGACCACGTCGGCGACGCCCGACTCGGCCGCGATGATCTGCTGCGTGCGAAGGGCCAGCGTCGCGCTCTGCGCGGTGGGCAGCGCGAGGGCCTCGTCGTAGGAGTTGGTGTGCAGCGACTGGGCGCCGCCGAGCACCGCGGCGAGGGCCTGCAGCGTGACGCGCACCACGTTGTTGAGCGGCTGCTGCGCGGTGAGCGTGGCGCCCGCCGTCTGGCAGTGAAACTTGAGCGCGCGGGCCTTCGGGTTGGTGACGCCGAAGCGCGTCTCCATGATGTCGCTCCAGAGCTTTCGCGCCGCGCGAAACTTCGCCACCTCTTCGAGCAGGTTGTTGTGCACGTTGAAGAAGAACGACAGCTGCGCGGCGAAGCGCTCGGCGTCGAGGCCCGCGGCGAGGGCCGTCTCCACGTACGCGATGCCGTCGGCGAGGGTGAAGGCGATCTCCTGCGCGGCGTCGCAGCCGGCCTCGCGCATATGGTAGCCCGACACCGAGATCACGTTCCACTTGGGCACCTCGCGCGAGGCCCAGGCGAAGATGTCGCCCGTGATCTTGAGCGAGGGGCGCGGCGGGTGAATGTACGTGCCGCGCGCGATGTACTCTTTCAGAAGGTCGTTCTGAATGGTGCCGCGGAGCTTCGAAGCGTGCACCCCGCGGCGCTTCGCGACGGCCACGTAGAGCGCGAGCAGCACGCCCGCCGTTGAGTTGATGGTCATCGACGTGGAGACTTCGCCGAGCGGAATCTGGTCGAGCAGGGTCTCCATGTCGTCGACGGAGTCGATGGCCACGCCGACCTTGCCCACCTCGCCGAGCGCCATCGGGTGGTCGCTGTCGCGGCCCATCTGCGTAGGCAGATCGAAGGCGACCGAGAGGCCCGTCTGCCCGCGCTCGAGCAGCAGCCGAAAGCGCTCGTTGGTGGCGCGCGCGCTGCCGAAGCCCGCGTACTGGCGCATCGTCCACGTGCGGCCGCGGTACATCGTGGGCTGCACGCCGCGGGTGAAGGGCGCGTCGCCGGGGAAGCCCACGTCGCCCATGAGGTCGATGCCGTAGAGGTCGGCGGGCGTGTAGAGGTCTTGCGGGTCGCGGCCCCCCGCGAGGAGGCCCTTGCGCGGCTTCTGCGAGGCCCCTTCAGCCGGGCGGAGGCTCCGCGCACGCCACGCCTCGGTCGCCTTCTTCCAGTCCTGGTCTGCCATGGGAGTGTTCGTCTGCGTCTGGCGGGTTGTTGCGTCCAGGCGCGCGCCAACCGATAACCGATGTCCCTCACCGTGGCTACGATCCTCCACATCGAAGACGACCCGCAGAGCCTGCTCCTCGTGCGCAAGCTCCTCCAGGCGGCGGGTCACAAGGTCGTCGAGTGCTCCTCGGGCGTCGAGGGCGCGCGGCTCGCGCAAGAGCAGCGCCCCGACCTGGTGCTGCTCGACATCAACATCCCCGACCTCGACGGCTACGAGGTGGCGCTCCTCCTCCGCGGCCGCATGCCCACGACGCCCCTCGTGGCCATCACCGCCGAGGGCGACCGCAGCACCTCGCTCGCGGTGGGCTGCGACGGCTTTCTCGCCAAGCCCATCGACGCGCGCACCTTCGCGCGCACCGTCGAGGGCTTTCTCAAGGGCCAGCGCGACGGCGCCGACGAGCGCGACGGCGGCCACGACCCCGCGGCCAACGCCGAGATGCTCCGCGCGCAGGGACAGCGCATCGCGGCGCACCTCGAGGCCAAGGTGCACGAACTCACCGACGCCAACGCGCGCCTCGTCGAGGCCGACCGCTTGCGCAAGGAGTTCTACCGCAACGTGTCGCACGAGCTCGCGACGCCCCTCACGCCGCTCGTGGGCTACCTCGGCCTCCTCTCGCGCGGCGAGCTCGGGCCCCTCACCGCCGCGCAGCGCAAGTCCGTGACCGCGATGGACGACGCCCTCGCGCGCCTCCGCGGCACCATCGACTCGCTCCTCGACGTGACGCAGCTCGAGACCGGCCGCATGCGCTTCGTCTTCGCGCCCTACGATTTCGTGGCCGTCGCGCGCCGCGTGATCGAGTCGCGCCGCGCGGCCTTCACGCGAAAGAACCTGCGCCTCGAGACCGACCTCCCGACGCTCCCGCTGCACGCCACGGGCGACGCCGACCGGGTCGCACGCGCCATCGCGCACCTGCTCGACAACGCGCAGAAGTTCACCCCTGCGGGCGGCACCGTGGCCGTCGAGGCGCGGTCGAGCGCGACGCACTGCGAGTTCCTCGTCGCCGACAGCGGGCCGGGCGTGCGCTCCGAGTGGCTGTCGCGCATCTTCGATCCCTTCGTGCAGGCCGACGGGTCGCCCACGCGCCAGCACGGCGGCGCGGGCGTCGGTCTCGCGGTCGTGCGCGGCGTGGCCGAGTCGCACGACGGCGGTGCGGTGGCCGAGGTGGCGTCGCGCTTTCTCGTCGCAGGCCAGCGCCTCGCGGGGCTCCTCGTGCGCATGCAGGTCGCCCGCTCTCCGCGGCCGCGGGAGTAGCGCCCGTGCGCGTATACCTCGACCACCACGCGACGACGCCGCTCGGCGACGCCGCCCGCGCCGCGATGGCCCGTTGGATCGCCGACGGCCACCACGGCAACCCGTCGAGCATTCACACCGCGGGCAGGGGCGCGCGCGCCTCGCTCGAAGACGCGCGCCTCGCCATCGCGAACGCGATCAGGGCCGCGCCGCGCGAGGTGGTGTTCACGTCGGGCGGCACCGAGGCCGTGCACCTCGCGGTCGGCGGCG
>CAISKJ010001122.1 GCA_903885885.1 uncultured delta proteobacterium | reverse complement strand
GGTGTACGCCTCGTCGCGCTCGTCGAGCACGCCGTCGGCCGCGCGCGCCGGTCGCCACTCGCCCGCGTCGAGCGCCACCTCGACCCGCAGCACCGCGCTCGCGCCGTCGCGCGCGTCGCCCGCCACGCGGCCGCTCTCGACGCGCACCGTGACCGCGGGGGCCGTGTTGTCGACGAGCACGGGCTCGCTCGCGCGGCGGTCGCTCGTGGCGCTGTCGCTCGGGTTCGCGGCCTCGTCGCTGGCCTCGACCTCGACGCGGTACCAGCCCTCGGGGAGGCCATCAGTAGCCCAGTCGTAGTTGGTACTGGTAAGCCAGTCCTGGTTGCGAAGGATGGGTCGCCACGCCTGCTCGGCGTCGCCGCGGTACCGCAGGCGGTAGCGAAGGGCGTCGCTGTCGGGGTTCTCGACCTTCCATCCGAGCTTGACCATCGGGGAGCGCGCCTCGCCGACCTTCGTCTCGGGCGGCGTGGCGTTCACCTCGAGCAGCACCGCGCGCTGGTTCTCGGGGAGGTAGTACACCATCACCGCGCGCACCACCGTGGCCGGGTCGCGGCCGAAGCGCGCGCGCACCTGCACGTAGCGAGACCCCGGTGATTGAATCGTGCCGTCGGCGTCGAGGGCCTGCCACGCGCTCCACGTGGCGTCGGGCGCGTCGGTGTTGCCGCTGCGCGACTCCCAGTCGATGGCCCCGGTGCCGCGCCAGCGCACGGTGCCCCAGCGCGAGGGCGCCGCGGCGTCGAGCACCTTGCTGTTCCACGTGGCGCCCTGCGGACGCGCGTCGGTGACGCGGTAGAACACACCCGTATCACCCGTACCGAAGAGGGCCGTGCGGCCCGTGAGCGCGAGCGCCAGCACCTGCGTCTCGTCGACGTCGTACGCGACCCGCGCGGTGCGATCGTCGGCGATCGCCACGATGCGCCCGCCGACGCCCAGCGCGGCCCAGGCCTCGCGCGTGGTGGCGCTCCATTCGAGGGCCGTCACGTGCGCGTCGGCGTTGGTGTACACGCGCTCGCTGAGGCCCGTCGGGCGGATGCGGTACACCGACCCCTTGCCCGCGCGCGGACGGCTCGCGCTCACGCCGCCGGGCGAGGGGAGGCGACCCGTCGAGGAGGAGCGCCGCGGGGGCTCGGGCGACTCGGCGAACTCGTTGGCGGCCGCGATGACGTCGTCGTCCGCGATGGCGAGGCCCTTGACCTCGTCGCCCTGGAGCCGCGCGAGCACGCGCGCCTGTCCCGCGCCGCGCACCGCGTAGACGATCGCGTGGCCGCCGCCGGCCCCCACGATCGCCTCGCCGTTGCGCAGCGCCATCGCGTAGAGGTGCGGCTCCTCGCTGTCGAAGATCACCGTCGCGTTGGAGCCCGACGGGAGCCGCGGGTCGACCGCGAAGAGCTTGCCCTCGGGGCCCGTGGCGCAGAGCACGGCGCGGCGCGCGGCGTCCCACGCGACGGCCCAGATGTGCTGCGCGCCGGGGAGCTCGGCGACGAGCACGGGCGGCGTCGGCCGGCCGTTGACCGGGGCGACGAGCTTGTAGAGCTTGCCGTCGGGGAGCGTGCCCGCGTACACGGTGCCGTCGGTGGCGCGCGTGAGCGAGGTGACCACGAGCGCGTCGGTCTGCGCGTAGAGCGTCGCGGCGCCGTTCTGGATGCGGTAGACGCGCCCGTCGACGCCGGTGCCCGCGAGCGCGGAGCCGTCGCCGAGGTCGAGCAGCGACCACACCGAGCCCACCGTCTCGGGGGGCGCGACGCGCTCGATCTCCGCGCCGAGCACGACGCTCCCGTCGGCGGTGACCGCGACGCGGTCGAGCACGCCGGCCGAGAGCTCGGTCGAGGTGTCGAGCGAGAAGGTGCGCGTGACCACGGCCTCGCCGGGGGCCGTCACCAGCAGCGCGC
>CAISKJ010001121.1 GCA_903885885.1 uncultured delta proteobacterium | reverse complement strand
CGCAAGCGCGCGTACGTGGCTGCGGGCGTCGCGACCTTCGCCATCTGGGCCGCGGTGCTGTTGCACGCCATCTTCTTCGAAGCGCCGACCGACTTCGTGGGCCACGCGCTGGGGGCGACGGCCATCGTCGGCGCGCTCGCGGCGGCGCTGATTCTCTGGGATCGCAAGACGCTGCTCGCGCTCGCGATGCAGCCCGCGCAGCGCGCCGAGACGGTGCGCCTTGCGCGCGTGGGCGATGGGCCCGCTGAGCTCGCTGTGCGCGTTCGCAGCGACGCGCCGACGGTGACGCTCGCCGACGGGTCGGCGCACGCCTACGTGCGCGTGTCGGTGATGCGCATGGTGCAAGCGGGGCGCAACGTGGTCTCCGTTCCGCTGCGCACGGCGTCGTGGCCCGCGCGAATCCCCGTCGAAGACCCGACGGGCCACGGCGTGCTCGACCTCACGGGGGCCGACGTCGACCTGCGCGCGCGCACCCGCACGCTCTCGGGCGCCGCGGCACACGCCGTGTTGCAGGCCTACGCGCACACTCCCTTCGGCAACTTCACCACGAGCGCGACGCATTACGTGGCGCTGGTCGTCGAAGAGAGCTTCGTCGATCCGGGGGAGCACCTCTACGTGCTCGGCAAGGTCGCGCGCATCGAAGACCCGGGCGGGCAGTCGACCTACCGCGAAGTCGCGACGGTGCCCGTCGTGGGCTCGCCCGACCCCGCGCGCCTCGTGGTCTTTGCCGGCGACGAGCGCGCGCTCCTGTCGCGCCTCGCGCGCGAGAAGAACGTCGCCGCCGCGGGCGCCTACGGCCTCGTCGCCGCGTCGGGCGTTCTGCTGGCGCTCATCGTCTTCTTGCGCGCGCTCGCGTAGCTCAGCGGCGCTTGACGAGCGCGCTCACCAGCGCGCGAACGTCGTCGCGCGTGCGGCGCCCCTCGATCACCATCAAGATCGCCGCGTAGGAGGCGAGCGCGGCGAGGGCCGACGCCCAGCCCGCGTGCATCGACGGCGCGACGCGGCGCGCGGCGAACACGAGCGCGACGGCGCCGACGCCCGCGCTCACAGGGCCGACGTAGAAGCGCCACAGCGAGCGGCCCAGGTGGTGGCCCGCCCACGCGATGAGCCAGAGCACCATGCCCACCGTGATGACGCCGTGGGCCGCGGCGATCGCGCCAAGCCCGTGGTGCCTCACGGTGAGCACGAGGACCCAGGTGGCGAGCGTCCACACGGCGAAGGCGCGCAGCGCGAGGCCCGCGCGCCCCTGCGCCTGAAGGAGCGTGAA
This sequence comes from uncultured delta proteobacterium, assembly GCA_903885885.1. Classification (GTDB taxonomy): domain Bacteria; phylum Myxococcota_A; class Polyangia; order Polyangiales; genus CAISKJ01. The sequence goes on along the minus strand of CAISKJ010001121.1, from coordinate 8,526 downwards.
CAGCGGGCCCGCGACGAGGCCGCCCACCATGTTGGGCAGTAGGCCCCACACGACGGGGACGCTCTCGATCCAGCGTGGCGCGTAGGCGAAGGGGATGATCGACGACGCGCCCGCGCTCATGGTGACGAGCATCGCGACGCCGAGGAGGAGCGCCGTGCGCGTGACGGTGGCGACGGCGCGGTGCAGCGCGGGGTCGTGCGCCTCGAAGCGCGCGTACGCGGGGAGCTGCACGCGGGCGAGGGCGTTGACGGCGAGCACGGGGAGCTGCGCGTATTTCACGCCGAAGTCGAACACGCCAACAGCCTGCGGTCCCACGAGGCGACCGAGCAGCGCCGCGGAGATGTTGTCTTTGAAGAAGGCCGCGATGCCGAGCGCCTGCACGCGAACGCCGTAGCCGAGGAGGGGCCCGAGCACCGCCGGGCGCCACAGGAGTCTGGGCACGCCGGGCGACACCATGTACGCGAGCGCGAGCTGCGAGAGCATCCCGGTGATCTGCGCGCCCGCGAGCGCCCACGCGCCGCCGAAGGCCCACGCGAAGCCGATGGCCGCGAGCTGCCGCGCGATGAGCGACAGGAGCTCGATGCGCCCGATCTCGCCGAAGCGGAGCTCGCGCTCGAGGCGGATGTACGGCACCGCGCGCAGCGGGCCCGCGAGAAACAGCGGCGCCATCGCACGGAGCACCGCGCCCTCGCGGGCCGTGAGGTGGTTGTATTCGGCGATGCGCGGGGCAGTGACGAAGAATGTCACCGCGAGCGCCGCGCCCAGGGCGAAGAGAAACGTGGCGGTGACGTGGTACTCGTCGTCGGTGACGTCGCCCTTCTTGCGGAGGAGCGTGGCGCCGAGGCCGCCGTCGCCGAGCAGCGAGCCGAGGCCGAGAAAGAAGGTGCCGATGGCGTAGACGCCGAAGGCGCGCGGGTCGAGGAGGCGCGCGAGAATGAGCGTCGCCGCGCCCGTCACGACGGAGCCGAAGACCTGCAGCGTGGCGAAGCGCGCGGTCTCGCGCGTGATGCGCTCGAGGAGCGCGGCCCCCGTCGAGGCGTGCTCGCTCATCGCGGTCGTCGCGCTCGGACGAGCCAGTTCATCACGAGCTGCTCGCGGGCGGTGGGGTCGAGCGCGCGGGCGGCGAGGTTCACGATCGGGATGAGCGCGCGCCCAGCGAGCGACCGGTCGAGCTCGAGGCACGCCATCTGGCCGAGCGTCGACCACAAGCCCCCGAGGGGAACGAGCTCGACGCGCTCGAGCCCCGCAGCGCGCACCGCCCCTTCGAGCCCGTAGCGCGTGAAGCGCCAGTGATCGTGGGGCACCTCGTGGTCGGGCCACACGCCGGGCACGGTGAACACCACGTCGCCGCCGGGCACGACCACGCGCGCGATTTCGCGAAGGCACTCGACGGGGCGCTCCACGTGCTCGAGCACCTGAAACGACACCACGGCGTCGAAGCGCGCGTCTTCGAAGGGAAGGGCGTGCGCGTCGCCGATCACGTCGGGCGTGGCGCCGGGGCCCTCGCGGTCGAGGCCGACGTACTCGGTCACCTCTGAGCCGAAGAGGTCGCGGTACGGCTTCGAACCGCAGCCGACGTCGAGCACGCGGCCCGAGAGCGTGGGGAGCACGCGCGCAAGCGCCTTCCACATCGGCGCGAGGTGCAGGTGCAGCGGCTGGCGCCACGTCGCCGGGTGCGGCCGATACGGAACGGGGTTGGGCGCGTACCAGAGCTTCATGCGAGGAGCTGACGGTAGAGGGTCTCGTACGCGGTGAACATCGCGTGGCGCGGATTCTCACCGAGAACCGCACGCTGCGCGAGGCGCATGCGGTCGCGCAGCGCGCCGTCGGTGATCCATCGCGCGAGGGTCGCGGGCCACGCGCGCTCGTCGCGCGCGAGGAGGCACTCGGGCACGCGCTCGTAGAGTTCCTCGTGTGGGTCGATGGTCGAAGCGAGCACTGCGACGCCCGCCTCGGCGGCCTCGAGGGGCACCAGGGGCATGCCCTCGTAACGGCTCGGAGACAGCACCAGCTCGGCCCGGCAGAACCCGTCGATCGCGGGGCGCGCGCCCACGAACGACACGCGATCGCCGAGGCCCAGCGAGGCCGCCTGCGCGGTGAGCGCGGCGCGCTCGCCCCCTTCGCCGATGACGTTCCAATGCCATGCGAGGGCGCGCAGTTCGGGGGCCGCGAGGGCGGTGAGCATCGCGTCGAAGCCCTTCTGTCGATCGAGCCGCCCCACCGAGAGGAGCCGCCTCGCGCCATCGGGCCACGGGAGTGGAACGGGCTCGTTGCGCGGCGCAGGCGGCGCGTTGCGAACGACGGTCACCGCGACGCCCAGCAGGGGCTCGAGCGTGCGCGCGTCGGCGCGCGACAGCGCCACCCAGCGCACACGCGCGCGGAGCGCGCCCGCGAGGCGCAGCATCTTCTTCGAGGGGACGTGAAAGCACCGATCGCGGGGCCACGCGTCGGGCGGTGGCAGGAGCTGAAACGTGACCACGAGCGGACGCCCGCGCGCTGCGACGAGCGCGGGCCCCACGCGGTCGGGCCAAGGGAGGTGCGCGTGCACGATGTCGCTTGCGGTGTCGGCGGTCAGCGCCCAGCGCCACCAGGGGATGGGCCTCGGCGTGGCCGCGTTCCACTGCTCGTCGCGCGAGAACGGGAGCTCGAGGCGGGCGTCCCACCCGTTGCGTTCGAACTCGCCGCGCACCGTGTCGGCCATCTGCTCGGCCCCGCCCCAGGCGGCCGAGGCCGCGAGCTGCACCACGCGCTTCACGCGCCCACCTTTGCGTAGAATGCCATCGAGTCGACCGTAGCCGAGGGGGTTACCACACTCAGCGCGCGATGGATTGCCCCGTCGATCGCCCTCGCCGCGCGCGTCCACGGAGCGCGCGCCGTGCGGTCGATGTCGACGAAGCGCGAAGGGCGCGACCAGGCCACGTCTTCTCGCACCACCCGCGCGTCGGCCCCTCGCAGCAGCGTCGCCCGCATCGACGCGCGCGAGAAGAACCAGAGGTGCTCCGGGGGCTTGTACTGGTCCCAGGTGAGGGGAGCGAGGCGCGTGTTCACGTTGCCGATCACGGGCACCACCACGGCGAACATCGAACCCTCGCGCGTGAGGCCCCGCAGCGCGCGCAGCGTCGCGATCGGGTCGGGGAGGTGCTCGAGGACGTCCCACGCGGCGATGACGTCGAAGGGGGCGTGCGCGCGCAGCGCGTCGAGGTCGGCGGCCACGTAGGGGCGCACCGCGTCGCTCCACCCGCGCTGCGCCTCCGGTGAGGGTTCGACGCCGAACGCGCTCCACCCGCGCGCCCGCGCAGCTTCGACGAAATACCCCGCGGCGCAGCCGAAATCGAGCAGCGTGCCGTGCGCGTAACCGAGGGCCGCGAGGGCGTCGAGGCGCGTCGCGGCCTTGCGCATGGCGACGTCGCGCTCGCGGCCGAAGTAGTCGTCGTAGCCGTGGCCCTCGCCGGTGAAGTAGCCGCGCTCGTACACCGCGCGCACCTCATCGGGGGCCGGGGTGGGCCACACGAACTCGAGGTCGCACGGGTCGCACCGATGAACGGCGTAGCGACCCTTGCGAAACCGCTCCGGGCAGGGCCTCTGGCACAGCGAGCACGGGGGCGTCACGCGGCGCTCCGCGCGTTGACGGCGCCGATCACGAGGCGCGCGAAGCGCGCGCCGAGGGCGTCCCAGTCGAGCGTCGCGACGACCGCCCCGGCCGCGTGTGCGCGTGCGTCGGAGGCCGCGGGCGAGCGCCACGCATCGACCACAGCGCGTGCGGCGGCGTCAGCGCTCTCGGCCAGGAGGAGGTGTCGTTCGTCGAGCGCGAAGCCCCGGATGCCCGTGCGCGTCGACACCAGCGGAACACCCGCCGCAAGCGCCTCGGGCACCTTGAGGCTCGACCCCGCGCCGGCGCGCAAGAGGTTTACGTAGACCCCTGCGCGCGCGAGCCACGGGCCCACGTCGGCGACCGTGCCCGTGACCTCGACGTCGCGCGAGGCGAGCGCGCGCACCTCGGCGACGGGCGCCCGACCGCACAGGACCAGACGCGCGTCGGGGTGCGTGCGCTGCACGCGCGGGAGCACCTCGCGGGCGAGCTCGACCGCGCAGCGCACGTTGGGCGGGTGGCTCATGGCGCCCACGAAGAGGATCTCGCGCGCCGTGCGCAGTGAAGGCGCGACGAACTCGATCTCGGCGCACGCGACGCCGTTGGGCACGACCTCCGTGGCGCCGCGACGGACGCGCTGGATCTCGCGCGCGTCGTCGTCGGAGACGGCGGTGACGAGGTCGGCGCGACGCCACACGCGGCGCTCCCAGCGCTGAAGCCGCGCGGCCTCGACGCGGGCATCGGGCGTCACGGCGCGCGCGTAGCGGCTCTCGATGTTGTGCTCATCGACGACGAGCGCTGCGCCGCGGAGGCCAAGGGCCGCGAGGGCGCCGTACGAGTGGCAGGCCACGACGGCGTCGTAGGGCGTTGCGCGGTGCTGGCGTGCGAGCGCCTCGCAGAGCGCGCGGGGCGCGGCCTCCCGTGCCCGTCGACTCGTGATGCCGAGGACGCCTGCGAACGCGCCGCGATCGTGGAGCTCGCGACGCGCATACACCGAGAGCGCAGAGGCGACCTCGCCCGCCTCGGGCGCGATCTCGACGGGCCAAAAGCGGGCATACAGGTCGACGCGGCCGACGCCCGCGAGGCCCCGCGCGAGGCGATGGATGCGAATGCGCCCGCCGGTGTTCGCGGGCGCGGGGAGGTAGGGCGCCACGAGGGCGAATGTGTAGGTGCGCGACGTCAAGGGGAGCACTGGACCCGTCGAGAGGTGTGCGTTACATACCGAAAGTCACATTAGATTCCACGGCGAGAGCGTCGCTCGTTCGCCGATCAGGAGAAACACACGATGATCGCGCTCACCGAAAAGGCTGCGGAGAAGGTCAGGGAGATCGCGCAGGCCGAAGGGCTCGAGGGCCAGGGCCTTCGGCTCCAGGTCAAGGGCGGCGGATGCTCGGGCTTCCAGTACGACCTGTACTTCGACGAGAAGGCCACCGACATGGACCAGATCGTGGAGTCGTGCGGCGTGCAGCTCTACGTCGACCCGCTCTCGCTCCAGTACCTCGAGAACACGCAGATCGACTACGTCGAAGGCCTCCACGGCGCCGGCTTCAAGTTCGAGAACCCGAACGTGAAGGGCACCTGCGGCTGCGGCAGCTCGTTCAGCGCCTGAAGCGATTCCAAAGGGCATGCGGCGCGCTCCCAATGCGGGGTGCGCCGCGTTGCTTTTTCGAAGCTCCCCTCTACGACTCAGCCTCGATACGCCTTTGCCGCCTATCCGCGAACCTCGTTGGCGAAGGCCTGCGCGGCCTCGCGCAGCGTTACAAACGTGTACCCGCGCGCCTTGAGATCCCCGACGACGCGCGTCAGCGTCGCGACCTTCTCACCCAGCGGAATCCTCACGTCGTGCTGGTGCGGACGCAGCGCGCCGAGGCCGTCGTGCTCGTCGAGGAGGTCGATGCCGTGGAGCTCGAGGTTCACCAGCGGTCGCCCCGCGATTTGCGCCGTGAGCAGGTCGACGCGGCGCGGCCCCGCGGCCATCACCGACGTGCCGATGTACGGCAATCGCGCGCCACGCGTGACGCCGATGGGCAGTTCGATGAGCCCGCCCTCGCTGGGTGCGCGGCGCCAATAGGGGCGTGACGGCACGTACGGGTCGGCGGGCGAGGCGAGCACCGCGGGCGTGTCGACGATCGAGTGTGAGCGACGACCGCGCGCGCGCACGAGGCCGATGTGCGTGGTCTTGCCAGCCCAATAGAGGGGGCAGGGAAACACCGAGCTGTCGTAGAAGACGCCGAGCTCGGCGAGCACGTCGAGCACGCGGTCGTTCACCGTGTATCCGGGCGCGCGAAAGCCCGACGGCGCGAAGCCCTGCACCGACGACACGGCCTCGATGCCCCCGCGCACCTCAGCGCGAATGGCGTCGTCGTCCATGCGCGAGAACTCGTAGCGGTGGTTGAGCGTGTGGTTCGCAAGCTCGTGCCCCGCATCGACGAGCGTGCGCGCGGCCTTGCGCGCGACGTCGTGCTTCATGTCGCGCCCGATCACGAAGAAGGTGCAGGGCACGGCGAGCTCATCGAGGAGCGCCCGGTAGCGCGGCACGGCGCGGGCGTACACCGCGTGCGCGCTGTCGCCCTGCGGGTCGGAGAGCCCGTGAATGGCGTGGTAGCAGGGGATCTCGTCGAGGTCGACGGAGAGGGCGCAGAGCTTCATGGAGGGTGTGCCGTGGGGGCAGTGGGAGAAAGGGGCCGCGGAGGGGTGGCGGTGCGCTCAGCCGAAGGCGCGCTCGGCGCGCTCCTGCTCTTCTTTGCAGCGGATGCAGAGGTTGGTCTCGGGCCGCGCCTCGAGGCGCTTGAAGGCGATCTCTTCGCCGCACTCTTCACACATGCCGAAGTCTTCGTGCCCGATCTTCTCGAGCGCGTGCTCGATCTTCTCGAGGAGGAACTTCTCGCGCCCGCGGAGGCGAAACGTAAACGACTGGAGGTATTCGCTCGACGCGAGGTCCATCTCGTCGGGGAGGTCGTCGGCGTCGAGGGCCATGCCCTCGGCCAGCGTGTTCTGCGCGTTCTCGATAATCTGCTTGCGCTTCTCTTCGAGCAGGGATCGAAAGCGTGCGAGATCGGCCTTGGTGAGCGCCATGCGGGTTCGGTCCTTTCGCCACCGTGGAGAGGGCGACCGAATCGATGCTAGAAACCCGCATCCATGGGGTCAAGCGTGCGTTGCGGCCCCCTCACGAAAGGAGCGCGAACGCGCAGGTCAGCCGACGCTGGCCTCGGCCGCCGCGCCGGGCGCCGCCGCGGGCTCCATGAGGTCGTTCCACGTGGGCTGCTTGCGGCCGTGGCGGTTGACCACCGCAGGGGGACGCAGGCGGCCGAGCCCGTACACGAGGCCGTTGATGGCCATCCAGCGCGCAGCGTAGCGCGCGTCGAGCCAGCGGTTGTCGGGCTCGAGGCGCCCGCGCAGCGTCGCGTCGGCGTGGCGCCGGGCGGCCTCGAAGGCCATGAAGAACCGATCGACGTTGCGCTCCGGCGAGCAGCGCTCGCGGGCGTGGCGCTCGGCCGTGGCGCCCAGTGCGTGGCGCTTGCGGGGGTTGCGCAGCAGCGAGACGCACGCGCGCCCGAAGCGCCAGTCGGCGGCGTCGACGTCGCCGGTGGGCTCGACGAGCATGCCCGTCACGTCGTGCTCGACCTGCTGCGACACGCCCATGCCGTCGGCGAAGGCCACCGCGGGGAGGCCGCACCACAGCGCCTCGCTCACGACCTGGCCGTACGTCTCGGAGAGCGAGGCGTACACGAAGAGGTCGGCGTGGCGGTAGAACGTCGGCATCTGTGTGACCGAGAACTCGCCGGGGAACCAGCAGCGGTCGGCCACGCCGAGCGCCTCGGCGTAGCGGCGGAACACGTCGTGGTCGGGGCCGTCGCCCACCAGTGTGAGGGTCGCGTCGGGCACCGACGGCGCGACCCAGCGCGCGAAGATGCGAAGGAGGCGCTCGACCTCCTTCTCGCGCGTGTGGCGGCAGACCACGAGCATGCGCGCGCCGCGGCGCATGTTGCGGGGAAAGGGATCGGCCCCCGCGGGGGCGTCGAAGATGCGCGGCTCGACGTTGCGCGGAATCACATGGATGGGCGCGCGTACGCCGCGATCGCGCCAGTACTGCTCGAGGCCACGGCACAGCACGATGAGGCCGTCGCTCTCGTTGTACACGCTGGCCGAGGTGCTCTCCGCGAGCTTGAGGAAGGTCTTTTGAAAGACCTTGTGGGCGAGCTCGTTGTGGTGGAGCGCTTCGGGCATCACCACCGGGTACACGCTGGGGACGTGCACCGTGTTGACGCACACGAGGGGGATGCCCTTCGCGCGGCGCAGCCACAGGCCGAGCTCCATAAGCTCGGTGGCGGTCTGGCCAAGCACGACATCGAAGTCCCAACTGCGCGCCTGCTCGAAGACGTTTTCGAGGGGGAGGGGAACCCACACGCCGGGGTGGTTGTGCAGCGGCACGCTCGGGAGGCAGATGTGCCGCTCGGGCATATCTTGCGGCCGCGCCTCGGGGTCGCGCGGGCCGATGATGGTGACCTCACAGCCGCGCTTGAGGAGCTCGCGGTAGAGAAACTGGGTGGCGAACGTGGCCCCGTTGGCATAGGGGAGGCGAACATAGTCGCTCAGAATCGCGACCTTGCGGGGCCACCCGTCTTGCGTGAGCTTGCGAGACTTCATGCCGTTCACACCGTTCATCATCGCCGTCGTCCCACTCGAGTCTGTCGTCTGGTAGAAGCGTCGCCCGTCGTGAAGATCGTCGATGTCACGGAGTTCTGGTCTGAGCGCGGGGGCGGGGTTCGCGCGTACCTAACACAGCTGCTCCGCGAGGGAGCACTTCGCGGGCACAGCGTCGCCGTGATCGTACCGGGGGCGCGCGATGAGGAGCAGCACGTCGCCGGCGGCCGCGTGCTGCGACTGCGCGGCCCTGCGATGCCCTACGACCCCAGCTACCACGCGCTGTGGAACCT
>CAISKJ010001120.1 GCA_903885885.1 uncultured delta proteobacterium | reverse complement strand
GCCGCGCCGCGGGGAACATCTGCACCGCCGAGGGAGAGATCTGCCGCCTCGGGGGCGACGGGCAGTCGCGATGTGCGCGGGCGCGCGGATCGTGCACCGACGCGGGGCGTCGGCGCGACGGGGCGTGTCCCGTCTGTCCCGCGACGCGCTGACGGTTCGCGCGCGAACCCGATGCGCGCAGGCGGTGCCCGCGGGGAGCGCCGCGCGGCTCGATTCGCGGGCTATTGTGCGGGTACGTGAGTTGCTCGGCAGGGGAGACCGAAGGAGTCTCACGATGTCGAAGCCCATCCCGACCGTCGACCGCTACATGACTACGACGCCCGTCACGATCGAGGCGCAGGAGACGCTCGTGAACGCGCAGCACCTCATGCGCGAGGGCAACTTCCGTCACCTCCCGGTGCTCGACGGGGGAGCGCTCGTGGGCGTGGTGACGGCGCGCGACGTTCAGTTCATCGCGGCCTTCGACGGCGCCGACCTGCGGCTTCTCACGGTGAGCGACGCGATGACCACCCACCCCTGGAGCGTGTCGCCCCGCGCCCCCCTCGACGAGGTGGTGGCCGAGATGGCCGAGAAGAAGTACGGCGCCGCCCTCGTCGTCGACCACGACCGCGTCGTGGGCATCTTCACGGCCATCGACGCGCTCTCGGCCTTCGCCGAGCTGCTCCACACGCGCCTCGCCAGGTAGTACGCGATTGCGCGGGGCGCGCGCGTGGCGGTAGACACGGCGCCGCGATGAACACCCCCGGCTTCTCGTTCACCCAGGGCGCCACCGACGGCTACGCGCGCACCGGCACGCTCGTCACCCCGCACGCCACCGTCGAGACGCCGACCTTCATGCCCGTGGGCACGCAGGGCTCGGTCAAGGGCATCACCGCCGAAGAGGTGCTCTCCACCGACGCGGGCATCGTGCTCGGCAACACGTACCACCTCTGGCTGCGACCGGGCGCCGAGGTGGTGCGCGCGCTCGGGGGCCTGCACACCTTCTCGCGCTGGCCCCGCGCGATGCTCACCGACTCGGGCGGCTTTCAGGTGTTCTCGCTCTCGAAGCTGCGCACCATCGACGACGACGGGGTCACCTTTCGCTCGCACCTCGACGGCTCGCTCAAGCGCCTCACGCCCGAAGAGAGCATCCGCGTGCAGGCGCAGCTCGGCGCCGACATCGCCATGGCCTTCGACGAGTGCCCTCCGGGCAAGGCCGACCGCGACACCATTCGCAAGGCGATGAACCGCACCACCGCGTGGGCGAAGCGCTGCCTCGCGGCCCCCCGCGGCGAGCGCCAGGCCCTCTTCGGCATCGTGCAGGGCGGCATCCACGAAGACCTGCGCCACGAGCACCTCGCGGCCATCGCCGAGATGCCCTTCGACGGCGTGGCCCTCGGCGGCCTCTCGGTGGGCGAGTCGGTCGAAGACATGCACCGCACCTTCGATGCGATCGGTCACACCATGCCGGCCGAGCGACCGCGCTACCTCATGGGCGTGGGTACGCCGCGCGACCTGCTGGTCGGCTCGCTCGCGGGCATCGACATGTTCGACTGCGTGCTCCCCACGCGCAACGGCCGCAACGGGCAGGCCCTCACGTGGAACGGCCGCGTGAACATCAAGCAGATGCGCAACAAGTTCGACACCGGGCCCATCGACCCGAAGTGCACGGGCCTGTGCTGCAACGGCGGCGGCGGCGTGTACTCGCGCGGATACCTCCGGCACCTCTACGTGTCCGGCGAGATCGTGGCGCTGCGCGTGCTCTCGCTGCACAACCTCCACTTTCTGGCCGAGCTCATGCGGGCGATGCGCGCGGCGATTCGCGAGGGGCGCGCGCAGGCCTTCGTGAAAGACACGCTCGAGCAGATGCGCCTCGGCGACCAGGTGGGCCCCGTCGACGAGAAGGGCGCCAAAGGCGATCCGCGGCGGAAGTAGCCCGCGTCAGTCGTCGAGCCCGAGCAGCCTCTCTGCGTTGCCGCGGAGCACCGCGCGGCGGAGGGCGTCGTCGCCCTCGGTGGCGATGAACACCTTCGCGAGCCCGATGGCCTGGTGATAGAAGGGCCAGTCGGTGCCGAACATGAGCCGCCCCGCGGGCGCCTCGGCGACGAGCGTGCGAATCGACCGCAGCGACTGCGACGCCACCTCGAGCCACACGTTGGGGTAGCGCTTCGCGTACCCGAGCGCCGTGTCGAGCTGCAGCGCCCCCGAGTGACCGAGCACGAAGGTGGTGTGCGGGTTCTCGGCGATGGCCTTCTCGTAGTGGCGCACCTGTGACAGATAACGTCCCAACGGGGGCTCGATGTCGACCGGGCCGCAGTGCCAGAACACGGGGATCCCCCGGTCGCCGCAGAGCTTGTAGAGCCGCATCGCGCGGCCGCTGTCGGGGCGTACGAGCTGCACCGCGGGGTGCACCTTGATGCCGCGCGCGCCGAGGGCGATCTGCCGATCGAGCTTCGCCTCGACGTCGCGCGCCCACGGGTGCACCGAGCCAAATCCGATGAGCCGCTTGTCGCCGCGCATCGCGTTGAGCCACGTGGTCGCGTTGTCGGAGAGCGCGGGCAGGTCGATGGCGAGCAAGACCGACTGGGCCACCTGCAGCTCGCCCATCTCGCGCGTGAGGTTGGCGAGCGTGTGCGTCGCGCGCATGCCGCCCGCCGTGAGCGAGCCGAGCGAGAGGTCGCGCTCCATGCGGCGCAGGTCGTCGGCGGTGAAGTTGCGGTTGGCGTACACGTCGAGGTCGAGCGCGCGCTCGGCCGGGAGGTAGTGCTCGGTCTTCGCGTGCCCGCGGTGCAGATCGACCTGGTTGGGCCGCACGAACGACAGCGCGAGGTGCGTGTGCGTGTCGATCGCGGTGCCCACCGAGGGGTCGCTCACCACCACGCGCCCGTCGCGCACTTCGAACCAGGGGAGCCGCGCGAGGTCTTCGAGGGAGTCGAAGCGTGTCGGGTAGTTGGCCATCGTGGCCCACACGCCTACCAGACTTTCGCGGCGCCTACCTTCTTCGCCGCGTGTCGAGGCTCTCGGTGATCGACTCGCCCTCGCCCGCGGCCCTGCGCGCCGCCCTTCCCGTGTCGGGCGCGAGGTCGGCGGGCACCACCGACGACCTTCCGTACACGGCGTGAATCTTGTCGAGCGCCGCGTTGAGCTTCGCCCGCTTGAGGCCCTCCGGGGCGAAGAGGGCGCCCTGCCGCGCGGGCTCCTCGAGGTCTTGCGCGCTCACACCGCAGAGGCGCATCGGCGCAAAGCCCTCCACGGAGACGTAGCGCGCCAGCATCGCGCGGGCCTCGGCGAAGAGCGCCTGGCCGTCGTCGGTGGGCGTCGCGAGGGTCGTGCGACGCGTCACGAGCTTGAACTCCGTGGTCTTCAGCTTGAGCACCACGGCGCGCGCCACGCGCCCCGCGCGACGGAGCCTGCGCCCCACGCGGAGGGACTGCGAGAGCAGGTGCGGGTGCAGCGCGTCGGGCGCGTCGAGGTCTTCGGAGAAGGTGTCTTCCGCGCCGACGCTCTTGGCGTCGCGGTCGGGCACCACGGCGCGCGCGTCGTCGCCGCGGCTCAGCTTCGCGAGGTGCACCCCGAGGGCGCCGAGCTGCTCCTCCATCCATGCGGGTGAGCGCGCGGCGACGTCGCCCACGGTGCGCAGCCCGAAGGCCACGAGGCGCGCCTCCGTGCGCGGCCCTACACCCCACAGCCGCG
>CAISKJ010001119.1 GCA_903885885.1 uncultured delta proteobacterium | reverse complement strand
CGCCTCGGCTCGCGCAGCTACGACCTCGCCCTCCTCGACGTGCAGCTCCCGGAGATGAACGGCCTCGAGGTGCTGCGCCGGGCGCGCATGCAGGGCATCGACGTGCCCGTCATCGTGATGAGCGGCCACGGCACCATCGAGATGGCCGTGCAGGCCACGCGCCTCGGCGCGCGCGACTTTCTCGAGAAGCCGCTCTCCACCGACCGGCTCTTGCTCGCCATCGGCAACGCCCTCGAGGTGTCGCGCCTCAAGGGCGAGATCAAGGAGCTCAAAGAGGCCGCGGGCCCCGTCGGCGCCCTCCTCGGCGAGAGCCCCGTGATGCGCGAGCTGCGCGAGCGCGTGCGCCTCGCGGCGTCGGCGAGCGCGCCGGTGCTCGTCACGGGCGAGCGCGGCACCGGCAAGGAGCTCGTGGCGCGCGCCATCCACGACGGGTCGAAGCGCGCGGCCAACACGATGGAGAAGCTCAACTGCGCGGCCATTCCGCACGAGCTCATCGAGAGCGAGCTCTTCGGCCACGAGGTGGGGGCGTTCACCGGCGCGGTGCGCGAGCGCAAGGGCAAGTTCGAGCGGGCCATCGGCTCGACGCTCTTTCTCGACGAGGTGGGCGACATGCCGCAGCCCATGCAGGCCAAGCTGTTGCGCGTGCTCCAAGAGGGCGAGATCGAGCGCGTGGGCGGCACGAAGACCCTCAAGGTCGACGTGCGCATCGTGGCCGCGACCAACCGCGACCTCGCGGCGGACGTGGCCGCGGGGCGCTTCCGCGCCGACCTCTACGATCGCCTCAACGTGGTGCCCCTGCACATTCCGCCGCTGCGCGCGCGGCGCGACGACGTAGAGCTGCTCGTGGGCGCGTTTCTCCCCGCGGCGTGCAAGAGCAACGACCGCGCGCGCAAGACCATGACCGAGGCCGCCGTCGGCCTCCTGGTGCGCCACCCCTTTCCGGGCAACGTGCGCGAGCTCAAGAACCTCGTCGAGCGCCTGGTGATCCTCACCCCCGGCGACACGATCACCGAAGACGACGTGCGTATGGCGCTCCCCGCGGTGGCGGGCGCGGCGTCGAGCTCGCGCGACGGGTCGTACGCGCCCGGCGTCGGGTGGCACAAGCTCATCGAGTCGGCCGAGCGCGACCTCGTGCTGCGCGCCCTCGAGCACCACAAGGGCAACGCCACCCACGCGGCGCGCGACCTCGGCCTCGAGCGCAGCCACTTCTACAAGAAGATGCGCGCCCTCGGCATCAAGCGCCCGGGCGCGCAAGACACCTCCGACGAAGAAGAAGAGAGCGCAGAATGAACGCCCTTCGCCCCCTCGCACTGGTGCTCTGCCTCGCCGCGTGCGGCGACGACACAACAACACCTACCCCCAGCGGCAACGGCAACACGCTCAGCGGCACGTCGCCCTACCCGGCCCAGTTCGCCATGGGCCAGGCGGTGCGCAACCTCGTGCTGCGCGTCGAGACGCGCGTCGGCGGCGTGGCCACGGCGCAGCAGTGCGGCTACTCGTTCGTGCTCTTCGACGCGACGCGCGCCTCGACGCAAATGCCCACGCTCACCGACTCGAGCGGCGACTGCAAGCTCTACATGACGCCCCCCGAGAGCGAGTACACCAACCAGGGTTGGGTGTGCGCCGGCGGCATCAACACCGAGAGCGGCTCGCTCATGCAGGTGTCGGGCTTCTGCCCGCAGATGGGCGCCGCGCCGCCGTGGGAGGGCACCTTCCGCGCGTGCGGCAGCCTCGTGTCGAGCCGCGAGGCGGCCGTGTCGAGCGGCGACGAGATCGGCCCCGACGACCAGGTGACCGACCTCGCGGGCACCGTGCGCTTCCCCGCCACCGTCGAGATCACCGCGCCCAGCGCCTTCGCGGTGACCACCTGGCCCGCCGCGGGCGACCTCGTGGTGACGTGGAGCAGCGCGCAGGCCACCAGCGCCGTGGTGCGCATCGAGCCCGACACGGCCACGCGCACGGGGCCCACCATCGTGTGTACGCCGCGCATCAACGGCACCGTTCGCATCGAGGCCGCGCTCATCGACCGCGCCAACCTCCGCGCCGCCGACGCGCGCCTCCGCGTGTCGAGCTCCCGCGAGACCGCCGCCCGCGCCGAGACCCACGCGTGGACCCTCG
>CAISKJ010001118.1 GCA_903885885.1 uncultured delta proteobacterium | reverse complement strand
GCGCTTGATAGACTTCTTCGTAGTGCGCCTCGCGTGCGCGCTCCTGTGAGAACTCAGCTCCGACTCCCACGCTCGGCTGCGTCGGGATCTCGAACCCGGCTTTCCCGCGCCGCATGAGGCCGAAGCCCTGAACGCAGCTCATCCGGACACGGGTCGCGCCGAGCGCGCCGAGCATCCGGAGGAGCTCGTGGACTTTCTCCAGCGGAACGCCCTCGAGGATCTTCGCGCGCGCGGCCTCGGGGATGCTCGCGGTCATGTCGGTGTCGACGAAGCCCGGCGCGATGACGTTGGCCGTGATGCCCCGCGACGCGTACTCGCGCGCGATGGAGCGCGCGGCCCCTTCGAGCGCGGCCTTGCTCGCCGCGTAGGCCGTCTGGCCCGCGTTGCCCGTCTGGCCCACGACGCTCGACACGGCGAGGAATCGCCCCCACTTCGCCTTCATCATCAAGCGCACGGTGGCGCGCGCGAGGTAGAGCGCGCCGTTCACGTTGGTGGCGAAGGTGCGCGTGAGGTCTTCGTCTTTCATGCGCAGGAGGAGGCCGTCGTACGCGACGCCCGCGTTGGCCACGGCGATGTGCACGGCCTTCTTGCGCGCGTAGAGCCCGTCGATGGCGTCGTTGACGGCGGCGCTGTCGCTCACGTCGAAGCCGAGCAGCTCGCCGTCGCCGCCCGCCGCGCGCATGGCCGCGAGGGTCTCTTCTGCCGCGGCGAGGTTGCTCGCGTAGTTGACCGCCACGTAGGCGCCCTGGCGCGCGAGCGCCACCGCGATGGCGCGGCCGATGCCGCGCGAGGCGCCCGTCACCACGGCCACGCGACCTTGGAGATTGAACATCACACCGCCCCCTTCGCGCGGAGCCCCTCGACGGTGGCCGCGAGGCTCGCGGGGTCGCTCACGCTGTAGAGCGCGGCGCCCTTGTGAATGCGCTTGATGAGCCCCGAGAGCACGCGCCCCGGGCCCACCTCGACGAACCCATCGACGCCCGCCGCCACCATGGCCCGCACGCTGTCGGCCCAGCGCACGGCGCCTGCCACCTGGCGCACCAGGAGGTCTTGCGTGCGTGTGGGGTCGCTGTACGGGGCCGCGTCGACGTTGGCCACCACGGGCGCCGCGAAGGGCCCGACGGGCACGCCGTCGAGGGCCGCGCGCAGCGTGGCGGCCGCGGGCCGCATGAGGTCGCAGTGGAAGGGCGCGCTCACCTTGAGGGCCATGGCCTTGCCGCGGCGCTCGTCGGCGAGCTCGCTCACGCGCGCCACGGCGTCGGCGTGACCGGCCACCACCACCTGCCCGGGCGCGTTGTAGTTGGCGGGCTGCACCACGCGGCCCGGCATCGCGGCCATGACCTCGTCGCACAGGGCCGCGACGGTCGCGTCGTCGAGCATCAAGACGGCCGCCATGCTCCCGACGCCGGGGGCGACGGCGTCTTGCATGGCGAGGCCGCGCACGCGCAGAACGCGCACCGCCGCGGAGAGCTCGAGGCCCCCGACGGCGACGAGCGCCGAGTACTCGCCGAGCGAGTGCCCCGCGTACATGAAGGGCTCGAGATCAGGCAGCGCGGCGCGCAGCGCGGCCAGCGCGGCGAGGCTCGCCGTGAGAATGGCGGGCTGCGTGTTGGCCGTGAGGGTGAGCGCCTCGGCGGGGCCCTCGAAGCACAGCGCGGAGAGGGCCACCGGGTCGTCGGGGAGGGCGCCGTCGGCGGCGTCGAACACCGCGCGGGCCTCGGGCGAGGCGTCGCGCAACGCGCGGCCCATGCCCACCTCTTGAGCGCCCTGGCCGGGAAAAACGATCGCGACCTTCATGTGCGAGCCTACGGAGAATGGGATTTCGTAGATGCACGAAGGCCCCGACGCGAGAAGAGAGAGAACTCTCTTCGCCGCGCGGAGCCGTTCGCAAACGTACGACCGGTGAGGTTACTCCGAGGCGGTGGGCTCGGGCTTCTCGATCACCTGCGTCTCACCGTAGAAGCCGCAGGCGCCGCACACGCGGTGGGGCTGCGAGACCTCGCCGCAGTTCGAGCAGCGGGTGAGCGTAGGGACGTTGATGCGGTCATGGTTGGCGCGACGCATGTCACGCGCGGAACGCGAGGTTCGCCTCTTCGGTACGGCCACGGGGCTCCTTACTCTTTCTTTGCGAGCTTCATGAGGGGCGCGAGGCGCGGGTCGATCTCGCGCTCCAAGCCCCCGTTGACGGTAGGGACGTTCGGGGGGATCAGCGGCCGGGGGCAGTCGCCCTCGTGTCGCGGGTGCAGCGGCGCCGCCAGCATGAGCTGCTCGCGGAGCCAGTGAGACAGGTCGATGGTGTCGTTCTCGAACACGTCGGTGTCGAGCTCGTCGGACGTGAGCTCGACCTCTTCGTTGGGCCGGCGCGCCTTCTGCGACGCGGCGGGCGAGAGCACCAGCGTAAACTCGGCCTCGACCGGGAGCGACACGTCGTCGAGGCACGCCACACACTCGGCGGTGACCACCGACTTCACCGTGCCCGAGACGATCACGTCGTCGTCGGCGCGGTCGAGGCGAATGCGCGCGACGCCGTGCGTCGCGGGGGTCACCCGCATGTTCGCGTCGGTGAGCACCTGCGCGAGCCACGCGTCGTCGAGCGGGAGCTCCAGCGGGAGCCCCTCTTCAGGGATGGTGTCGACGCGAATTGAAGGGGGCGGGCTCATCGTGTTCGAATGCAATACAACGGGCGTTATCCTGGCGGGCGGCGGAGACTATGGAGGGCGCCGCCCGGTGTCAAGCAGCCCGATGTTGAAAGCAGCGACGAGGGCGCGTTGGTTCTAGGGTTGCGGCTTCGGCGGCGGCGGGTCTATCACTGGCGCGACATGCGCTCGACCGTCGCTGCCTCGCTGGGGATCTTCGCGCTCACCCTGTCTTCCGCGGCGCTGGGCGACCCCCTCCCGGTGCACACGGCGACGACGCGGGTGGCCACGACCTCGCTCCAGCCCGCCGACCGCATCGAGCTCGCCGACGCGGTGGCGCAGGTGTTCAGCGCCGCCAACGTGCCCGATGTGCTCACCGCCAGCGAGACGCGCAACCGTCTTCAAGAGATCAACCCCGTGGGCGTGTCGTGCGACGCCGCGAGCTGCGCCAGCGCGGTGTTCCACCCGGTGCGCGCGCGCGCCCTCATTCTCGTGCACCAGAATCGCACCGCGGGGCGTGTGAACCTCAACATCGAGTACATCAACCTCCGCGGCGAGGTGGTGATGAACGAGCCCCGCAACGAGGCCATCTCGCAGTGGAGCGACGCCGTCGCCGTCGCGCGCATCGCCGCCACGCGCCTCCTGCAGCGGCTCCGCGACGATGAGCGCACGGCCGTCACGCTCGTTCCCCCGACGCGCGCCACGGGTGCGGGCACCAACCCCGGCACCAACCCCGGCACGGGCCCTGTCACGGGCCCTGTCACGGGGCCGGGCACCAACCCCGTCACGGGCCCCGCGGTGACGCCCCCGCCGGTGGTGATGGTGCCCGACGTTCGCTACGAGCGGCGCCCGTGGGAGATCGGCGTGGGCGCCGGCCTCATCGCGGGCGGCGCCGTGCTCGCCGGCTTCGGCATCGCGAACCTCGCGGCCCACGGCACCACCACGGAGAACGCCGCGGACCACACCGTGACCACGCGCTGCGCCGCGGGGGCGTCGTACGCCAACGACGCGTGCGACGGCATCGGCGCGGTCACGCCCATCATGGTCGCGGCGGGCGCGGTGGCCCTCGGCGGCGGCGTGTACATGCTCATCGACGGGCTCCGTCGGCGCCCCGTGGTCGTGGGCACGCGCCCCGCCTCGGCCCCGCCCTCGCACGCATGGAACGTCGGCGCAGCACCCCTCGCGCAGGGCGCCGCGCTCTCGCTCTCGGGGACGTTCTAGAATGTTTCCCACACACGATGTCGAGGCCCTCATCGCGGCGCTCGCGGAGGTGCCCGCGGGCTACCGCGCGACGGTGGCCACCGACGCCGACGGCACCCTGTGGTCGACCGACGTGGGCGACGAGATCTTCGTCGCGCTCGGCGAGCGCGGCGATTTTCGCGGAGGCGCGCGCGACGCACTGCGCGACCGCGCCCGCGCGTACCTCGCGGAGGTGCCCGACGACGACCTCGCCCTCGCCCGCGCCCTGATGGCCGAGTACCACGCGGGGCGCATCGAGATCGGGGCCATGTGTGAGCTCCAGGCCGAGGCCGTGGGCGACCGCTCGGAGCGCGACCTCGCCGACCTCTACGACGGCGTGGCGGCGCGCGTGGCCCCCACGGTGCGCCCCGAGGTGCGCGCGCTCCTCATCGCACTTCGCGCAAGGGGTTTCACCGTGCACGTGGTGTCGGGCAGCCTCGGCGACGCGGTGGCGCGCTGCCTCACGGCCGCGGGCATTCCGTACGACACGGTGGCCGGCGCGAGCCTCGCGCGCGACGGGGACCGCGTGCTCCCCACCCTCGCGGGCGCGGTGCCGCTCTTCGAGGCCAAGGTGCACGCGCTCACGGCCGCGGGCGCGTGGCCGGCGAGCCTCGGCCTCGGCGACGGCGGGTGGGACGTCACCTTCCT
Source organism: uncultured delta proteobacterium (assembly GCA_903885885.1). Taxonomy (GTDB): domain Bacteria; phylum Myxococcota_A; class Polyangia; order Polyangiales; genus CAISKJ01. The sequence goes on along the minus strand of CAISKJ010001118.1, from coordinate 16,803 downwards.
CCGCGATGTGCACCTCCCGGTGCTGGTGCACCCGAAGCCCGCGCTCGTCGAGGCGATGCGCGGGCATCCGCGGGCGGTGGTCATCGGTTGAGGGTGTGAGGTAGCCTCCGCGCCGTGCGCACCCTCCACGCTCTGGTCTTCTCCGCGTTGACGCTCGTACCTCTCACGGCGAGCGCGCAAGAGTCGCAGCTCGCCGCCCTGCGCGCCGCGGGCCGCGACGGCGCCTCGACCCTGCGCCTCGGGCGCGCGCTCCGTCGGGCGGGTCGCTTCGACGAGGCCGTTCGCACGCTCCAGGGCGTGCGCGAGCCGGCGCTGCGCGCCGACGCCCAGTGGGAGGTGGCGCGGGTGCGCTTCGACCAGGGCGTGTTTCAGCCCGCCCGCGCGGCCTGCATGGCGTTTCCGTCGTCGCGCACCAACCCCGCGCTCGCGCTCAACCAGCACGTGTGCATGGCCCGCGCGTACCTCATCTGGAACCGCGTCGCCCTCGCCGAGCGATCCATCACCGCCGCCCGCGCCATCAACCCCAACGACCCGATGCTGCAGCTCGTGATCGCCGACTCGCGGCGCCTCGCGAGCGACCTCCCCGGCGCCGAGGCGGCCTACCACGCCGCGGCCACGGCCATGCCCGGCCGCGCCGAGCCCCTCGTCGGCCTCGGCCAGCTCTTCGAGATGTTTCAGCAGCTCGATCGCGCGCAGGAGCACTACACGCAGGCCCTCGCCGCCGAGCCCGACGACCCGACGGCCCTCCTCGCGGCGGGGCGCTTCCTCCTCCGTCGCCGCGAGCGGCCCGCCGACGCCGCGCCCCTGCTTCGCCGCGCCGTCGACGCGCGCCCCCACTGGCCCGAGGCCCTCGCCCTCTACGGCGAGGCGGCGGTCGCGGCGGGCGCCAACGACGACGCCCTGCGCGCGCTGCAAGAGGCCGCGCAGCTCGCGCCCACGCAGCCCGGCGTGCAGTCGACGCTGGGCCGCACCCTCGTCGCGATGGGGCGCTATCAAGAGGCCGAGGTGCCGCTGCGCAGGGCCATTCAGCTCGTGGCCACCGACGCGGGCGCGCACATCGCCCTCGCCGACCTGCTCGAGCACACGCAGCGCGAGCCCGAGGCCATGACCGCGTGGGACGCCGCCATCGACCGCTCGCCCGGCGACATGACCCCGCGCCTGCGCGCCGCCGAGCTGGCCCACCGCACGCACCAGAACGCCCTCGCGCGCGCCTACCTCGACCGCGTGCTCGCCGACGACCCGCACTCGGCCCGCGCCCTCTACCTCCGCGGGGTCACCGCGGCCGAAGACGGCGACCGCGCGGGCGCGCGGCAGTTTCTCGACCAGTCGCTCCACGGCGTGGGCGAGGTCGACCGCGAGGCCGTGCAGCGCCTCATTCGCGAGCTCGATGCGCCCGTGCGCACCCGCCGTCGGTAGCGCCCTTCGACCCGCCGCGCGGTTGGGGTCGTCGCACGGTTCTCGCGAGAACCCATTGACGAACCTACGGGGGGCCGTGTGAAGGTCTGCGCCCGAACGGAGAACCGCTCATGCGCGGAGCATCGATCCAGGGCGCCCTGCTCGTCGCAGCGGCGCTCGCGTGGACAACCCCAGGATCCGCCGAGGAGCCCACCACCCGCGTGGTGCTCAACGGCGTACCGACCCCTGTCTTCTTCAACGACGGTGACAGCTTTCGTGTGCTGGGCGGGCCCCTCGCGGGCACCACCGCGCGCCTCGCGGGCTTCAACACCCTCGAGAGCTTCGGCCCCGTGCACCGCTGGGGCGAGTGGCACGCCTACGAGCTGTACATCATGGCCAAGATGGCCACGCTCAACGCCCGCCGCGGGAGCTGGCACTGCACGTCGGACCTCGGCCGCGACGGCTATGGGCGCATCCTCTGGGTGTGCCCCGACCTCGCCGTCGACCATCTGAGCAAGGGCCTCGCCCACACGATGAACGTCGACGACGAGCCCGCCCGCGCCGAGTACATCGCCGCGCAGCGCCTCGCCATCGCCGAGCACCGGGGGATGTGGGCCCACGGCGTGCCCGAGTTCGTGCTCACCTCGGCGCACTCGGCCGACGAAGACCCGAGCCGCGAGTTCGCCTACGACCGCCGCGTGAGCGTGCGCTACGGCCACTCGGAGAGCGTGCGCCACCAGACCACGTACCTCGAGTGCCAGATGGTCTGCCACGACGAGAACACCGTCGACGCCGCGCGCTCCGACGTGGCCGCGGGGAGGCTCCTCGAGACGCCGTCGCTCAACGCGCAGCTCGCGCGCTTCGACACCATTCACATCGGACAGCTCGCGTGGCGCTGGGCGCGCACCCATGAGCTCCCGTCGTGGCTGCCGCAAGACCTCCGCGCGGGCGTCACGGCGCGCCTCACCGAGCTCGAGCGCGAGGGCGCCTTCGGGCCCGTCACCACGCAGCCGGGCGCGTGCTTTCGGTACGTGTCGTTCACGCGGCGCTACGGCGCGGGGCGCGCCACGTGCCTCGATCAGCACTGAGAGACCCGATGAGAAACGTACGCATCTTCGCCCTGCTGCTCGTCGCCGCGACGGCCCAGTGCTGGTCCGACCCGCTCGCTCCGCCGCTGGGCTACGAGCGCGGTCCCGGGCTGTGCACCGACGGCCGCGACAACGACCGCGACGGGCTCACCGACTGCGAAGACTCCGACTGCCTCATGAGCTCGACGGCCTGCGCCGAGTCGTTTCCCATTGTGCCCCCGCGGCGCACCACGGAGAACGGCTTTCTGCTCTGCACCGACGGGGTCGATAACGATCAAGACGGCCAGTTTGATTGCGGCGACCGCGACTGTCAGAACATCGCCGAGGTGTGCTGCAGCCGCGAGTTCAGCGACGCGCAGTGCGCCAACGGCGTCGACGATGACGGCAACGGCTACGCCGACTGCCAGGATTTCTCGTGTCGCAACGGGTTCTACGTGACGGCCTGCGCGCGCGAGACGGCGTGCTTCGACGGCAACGACAACGACGGCGACGGCCGTGTTGATTGCCTCGACCGCGACTGCACCAGCGAGGCGCGCTGCTGCACGCGCTCGGGCCCCGAGGCCGGGAGCTGCACCGACGGCAGGGACAACGACTGCAACGGCTACGTCGACTGCGACGACAACCTCTGCAACAGCGACCCCGCGTGCTGCGCGAGCTCGGCCCCCGAGAACACCCTCGCCGCGTGCAGCGACGGCCGCGACAACGACTGCAACGGCTACGTCGACTGCGCCGACTTCTCGTGCACGCGCGCGGGCAACCCCGAGATCACGGCGCGCTGCGCGACGGCGGGGGAGAACACCTACGACCGCTGCCGCGACGGCGTCGACAACGACGGCAACGGCTACGTCGACTGCGCCGATCGGTCGTGCTCGCAGGCGACGGACCCCAACGTGCAGCGGGCCTGCCGCGAGAGCGCCGGCGACCCGATGGCGGCGTGCAGCGACGGGCAAGACAACGACAACGACGGCTTCGCCGACTGCGACGACTGGGACTGCTCGTGGAACCCCACGGTCATCGGCAACAACGTGTGCCGCGGCGGCCAGGTGTGCATGGGTCGAGGCATCGGAACGGGCTACAGGGGAACGCGATGAAGAGCATGCGATGGCTGAGCGGCGCGCTGGCAGCGCTCGCGGTGATGACCTCGACGGCGGTGGCGGGCGCGCAGACGGGCGGGGATGTTCCCGCGGGCGCCGGTGTGACGGCGCAGAGCCCCGCGCAGGCGAGGCCCGCGCACGAGACCGTGTGCACGGGACGCGTCGACGAAGACGGCGACGGCATGGTCGACTGCGCCGACGCCGACTGCTTTCACGACCACGCGTGCGAGGCGGGCGGCGCGGGTGAGAACACCGACGGCCGCTGCAGCGACTGGATCGACAACGACGGCGACGGGATGATCGACTGCGACGACCAGGACTGCATGGGTCCCGGCGTGAACCGCTGCCGGGGCTCGTGGCAGAGCCCCAACGCGAGCAGCGCGCAGGGCACCGGGCCGCAGGGCGTCGACGCGCCGATGCCCGAGCTCGGCCCCGACCAGACCGCGGAGGACCTCATCGGGCGCAACGGCGACTCGGACGGCGAGCGCACCGACGAGACCTGCGCCGACGGCCTCGACAACGACGGCGACGGGCGTACCGACTGCGCCGACTTCGGCTGTCGCTTCGACCCGACGGTGAGCGTGTGCCAGGGCTCGCCCTCGCTGCGCTTCTCGGCCGTCGTGGGCGCGGGCTACACGCACCAGGTGTCGCAGACCGGCGGCGACGTGATCACCACGACCGACGACGCGGCCTTCAACCGCATCCAGCTCCGCGGCCTGGGGCCCATCCCCGGCGTGCAGAACAGCTTCTTTCTGTTGAACCTCCGCGCCGAGCGCGGCGTGCGCCTCACCTTCGCGATGTTTCAGATCCCGCTCTCGCGGCGCTGGTATCTGAACATCAACTCGGGGTCGGGCTCGCTCTCCACCTCGCTCGTCACGTCGGCCGCGCGGCAGCTCCTGCTCGACCCTGCGTTCTACGTGTACTCGGCCTTCGAGCAGGGCAGCGGCGCGGCCGTCGAGGTCGGCGGCGCGCTCGACGACCGCCGTCGGCTCCTCCTGCGCACCTTCGCGTCGGCGGGATCGGGCGAGTTCAACGGCAACGTCGGCGGGCGCTTCTTCCGCAGCGACGAGCGTAACTTCTCGTACAACTTCGGCGCGCAGCTCGGCATCAACCTCATCGGCAGCTACTCGCGCTTCGACTCGCCGATGCTCTACGTCCCGGTGCCCCTCACGCTGGCCGTCAACCTCGGCGTAAAGTGGGATCAGCGCCCCGACGAGCGCTACGTGGCGTGGAACGCCTTCGCCGTCTTTCGCTGGAACCGCTTCTTTCTCAGCGCCGAGCACTACGGCAAGAACGAGTTCGCCTTCGGCTCGGTGCAGGCCTCGGTGCTCGCCCAGCTCGCGGTGCTGATCGTCCCGCGGCGCCTCCTCATCGGCGCCGACGTGGGCGGCTTCTTCCCCGGCGCGATGAGCACCCCCCCCCGCGGGCGGGTTCACCTCGGCGCTCCCGCGGCCCCTCAGCGAGTTTCAGTATCGCGCCGCGGTGCACTTCTATTTCTACCGCCAGGTGGGCCTCGCGTCCTTCGTGTGGAGCGACCACTTCATCGAGCGCGACCCGGGCAACGCGCGCTCGACCATCCGCGAGCAGCAGATCCGCCTCGAGGCGCAGTTCCGCTTCTGATCCCCTCTACGCCCCGCCCCCCGCGCATGGAACCCGCTCGCGCAACCCCCATTCAGCACCGCCACGGGGGTGAGGGCACTCCCCGCCTCAACCTCCTCCCGTGGCTGCTCCTCGCGCTCGTCGCCGCGGGGCTCTGGTACTTCCGCGGCATCTTGATGCTCGTGGGCGCCGCCGTGGCGCTCGCGTGGGTGCTCTCGCCCGCGGTCGACTGGCTCCACGCGCGCCGCATCCCGCGGCCCATCGCCATCTTCGTGGTGCTCGTGCTCGTGGGCATCGTCGCCACCGGGCTCTTGTGGATCGCCGTGCCCGACATCGTCGAGCACCTCACGGCCCTCGTGGGCGTCGTGCCCGCGCGCCTGCAGAACGACTGGCTCCCGCGCATCGGCCGCGCGCTCCTGTGGGCGCGCCGGCGCTTTCACCTGCGCATCCCGGTCACCACCGACGCGTGGATCTCTCAGCTCGCCGAGCGCGCGAGCTCGGTCGCGCAGGGCTCCCTCTCGGTGGTCGCCTCGGCCGCCAACGCGAGCATCGTCATCGTCGAGACGGCCATCGAGCTGCTCATCGTGCTGGCCCTCTCGTTCTACACCCTCTCGAGCTGGCACTCGCTCCTCGAGGGCGTCGAAGAGCTCGTGCCGCAGCGCGCCCGCGGGCGCTTCGTCTCCGTGGTCAAGAAGGTCGACGCGGTGCTCGGACGCTTCGTGCGCGGGCAGTTCCTCGTCATGTCCATTCTGGGCACCTTCTTCGCGCTCGGCCTCGACGCGCTGCACCTCCCCGCGGGCCTCGGCCTGGGCATCTTCGCGGGCCTCATCGCCTTCGTCCCCTACGTGGGCTTCCTCTTCGCGCTCGCCATCGCGGCCCTCCTCGCGGCCCTCGACACGTCGGGGCAGTGCTCCGTCGGGGCCGTCGTGGGCTTCATGATCGCCATTCACCTCCTCGACATTCTGGTGGTCACCCCGCGCGTGCTGGGCGGCAGCATCGGCCTGTCGCCCGTGGTGGTGATCGTGTCGCTCCTCGCGGGCGGCAAGGCCTTCGGCTTCGTCGGCTTGCTCGTCGCCGTGCCCGCCGCGGCGGTGCTCAAGGTGCTCCTCGACGAGCTCGTCGACTGGTACAAATCCACGCGCTTCTACGGCGCCGTGCCCGTGCACACGCTCGACACGCAGAGCACCCTCGACACGAGCCTCCCCGCGCCGCGGCTCACCGTGCCGCCGCCCGACGGCGACGCGGCCGAGACGTCCGCCGACAACTACCGCATGTGACGCGAAGGCGGGCGGATGCGGACAGGGCATCCAAGGGCCCGCGAGGTTCATCCCCAATCGAGGTCATGGGCCTGTCCGCGCCATTCCCAGTCAGCCGATCATGGCAGAAGGCGCGTACCCGTGCACCGTTCTCCCGACGACCTGGGCGTACACGTCGTGTGTGCCCGCGTCACCGAAGCGCTTCTCGCGCCCTCGCGGGCGCGGGGCGACCGCCGAGCTTTGGGGGCGTGCTATTCGCGGCCCGCAGCGCGCGGGATCGGCGCCGCAGGAGCGCCCGCGCGCCGCGCGCCGCGGCAGCGCTCGGAGCAGTAACGCACCTCGTGCCAGCACCGCGCCCAGCGCTTGCGCCACGTAAAGCCACGTCCGCAGACCGCGCAGGTCTTCGACGGGAGATCTGACTTCGCGACGCCTTTGGGCACCTGCGTTCGATGCGCGTTTCTCGTGCAACGATTCGGAGGTCACCGGCGCCCCTCGGTGAGCCTCGCAACGACGAGGGTGACCAACGCTGTTCTCATCCTCGGTGCGTCCGGCGGCATCGGCCGGGCGCTCGCCGTAGACCTGCGCGCGGGCACGCTCACTCCCGCGCGCGAACAGTAGGGGGGGAGGGCAGCGCCGGGGCCCCGCCGGTGGCGTGGGATCGTCGTCGGGGAGTCTCATCGCGCGGCCGTCGTGTGGCCCCCCATCATGCCCGCTGACAAGGTGCCACGGAGTCACCAACCCACCGCCGCGAGGGAGTCCCCCGGAGGGAGGGTCGAGGTGAGGGATCATCCCATCGGGTTGGATGCTCCCGATGGGGTCGCGCGAAATCATCCACCCCCTGCGTGCGCGAAAACGCTTGAATTCAAGGGCAACTACCGCGGCACGCGCGTTGCTCAATGGGTGACATCGCGCGTGTCGCCCCCGACGCGCCGAAGCCCTTCGAAGAGAGAAGCACCATGATCGTCGAGAACGCCGTCGAGTCGCCCGTTGGGATGCAGCCCGTGAGCCCCGAGATCCGCAAGAAGGTCGAGGCTGCGTTTCGCTCGTACGAGGCTCGGCTCTTCCACGCTGCGCTGCGCATCACGCGCAACGACGACGACGCGTGGGACGCGGTGCAGGAGGGCATGGTGAGCGCGCTGCGCCACGCCGAGCGCTTCCGCGGCGACGCCGCCGTGGCGAGCTGGATGTACAGCATCGTGGTGAACGCGGCCCTCTACCAGCGCCGCCGCGCTGTGGCCCGCCGCCGCGGGGCCGACAAGTACACCGAGAAGGTGTGGCCCGAGGCCGAGCGCTCGCTCGAGGCGGGCACGAGCTTCTGCGACCCCGAGTCGTGGCTCCTCTCGCGCGTCGAGCTCGAGCGCGCGCTCACCCACATCGAGACGCTCCCCGAAGAGAAGCGCAGCCTCCTCGAGCAGTCGCTCGACGGCGAGTCGTGCGCCGAGATCGCCGACGGCGTGGGCCAGCCCGTGGCTGCGGTGAAGAGCCGCCTGTGGCGCACCCGCGTGGCGCTGCGCGAGCACATGGGCCTCGCGGCCTGAGCCGCTCGCTCAGAGCGTGAGCACGCGGCCGATGGCGGCCACGAGGTCGGTCGCGCGGGCGGGCTTGTCGACGTAGTCGTCCATGCCCGCCTCGAGGCAGAGCTCGCGGTCGCCGCGCAGCGCGTTGGCCGTCATGGCGATGATCTTGGGGCGCGCGTCGCCGTAGCGCTCGACGATGCGCCGCGTGGCCTCGAGCCCGTCGAGCTCGGGCATCTGCACGTCCATCAGCACGACGTCGTAGGGGCGGCGCGTGAGGGCCTCGAGGGCCTCGAGGCCGTTGGACACCACGTCGACGGCGAAGCCGTTCTTGCGGAGCATCATCTCGGCGACGCGCTGGTTCACCGGGTTGTCTTCGGCCACGAGCACGCGCAGCGACGAGCGCGCGGCGAGCGACGGCAGCGTCGATGCCGTGCGCGCGGGGCGGCTGTCGCCCGACTCCGCGCGGCGCACCTGCACGGTGAACGAGAACGTGGTGCCCCGACCGGGGGTGCTCTCGACCTCGATGGCGCCGCCGAGGAGTTCGCAGAGGCGCTTGGCGATGGCGAGGCCGAGGCCCGTGCCGCCGTAGCGCCGCGCGGTGCTCGCGTCGGCCTGCGAGAAGGGGCGAAAGAGCCGATCGAGGCGGTCGGCGGGCACGCCGATGCCGGTGTCTTCGACGCGGAAGCGCAGGGTGACCGGCGCCGCGCGCGAGGCCGGCAGGTCGGCCCCGGCGGTGACGCGCACGCGGCCCTGACGGGTGAACTTGACCGCGTTGGAGAGCAGATTGACGAGGCTCGGCTGGAGGCGGACGGGGTCGCCGCGGCAGCAGCGCGGCACGGCGGCGTCGACGTCGACGACGAGGTCGAGGCCCTTCTGCCGCGCCTGCGCCGACACGATGTCGACCGCGTCGCGCACCACGACGCGGGCCTCGTAGGGGCGCTCTTCGAGCTCGACGAGGTGGGCCTCGATCTTCGAGAAGTCGAGCACGTCGCTCACGATCGAGAGCAGCGCCTCCCCCGACGCGCGGATGGTGCTCACGTACTCCACCTGCTCGGCGTTGAGGGGCGTCTGCTGGAGGAGCGAGATCATCCCGATGACGCCGTTGAGGGGCGTGCGAATCTCGTGCGAGAGGTGCGCGAGGTACTCGCTCTTGGCGCGGCTCGCGACCTCGGCGGCGGCGCGCGCGCGGAGCACCTCGGCGCGGGCGCGCACGCGCGCGAGGGCGGCGGTGACGAGCGCGGCGACGTGCGTGAGCACCGTGGCGTCGGCGTCGGAGAAGGCGCCGGGCGCGCGCGACGAGGCGTGCAGCGTCCCGATGAGCTGGCGCCCGTCGACGAGGGGCGCGTGCACGATCGCGCGCAGGCCCAGGTGCGCGAGCCCGTCGTGCTGTTCGAAGCGGGCCAGGTCGTTGCGGATCATCGCGTGGTCGTCGGCGATGACCGCTTCGAACACGGTGCCGCGCGTGGAGACGCGCGCGCGCGGCGGCAGCTCGCCCGCGTCGACGGCGAGCATCACCACGTCGGCCTCGCCCTCGACGCCGTCGACGCAGAGCGTGACGCCGGTGTAGTGCGCGCGGGTGACGCGCGGCGCGAAGGCGGCGACGACGTTGTACACGGCGGCCTCGTCGCCGGCGTGGTTGAGCCGCGCGCTCATCTCGCAGAGCACGTGCATCGGGTCGTTGCGCGGGTCGCCGTCGGCCGCCATCGTCTCCTCGTCGCTCCCAGCCGGCCTTGAGCCTACACCCGTCGCATAGCTTGCGGCGCGGCGGCTACTGGCTGGTGAGCGGATCGGTGACGATGCCGAGCTTCTCGACGCCGGAGGTGCGCATGATGGCGAGGACGCGCACCACGATGCCGTAGGGGACGCTCTCGTCGGCTTGCACGTAGGCCTCGTGGTCGCGCTGGATGATGGCGTTGGCGCGGAGCACGGCGCCGAGGTTGTCGACGGAGACCTTGTCTTGCCCGACCCAGACGGCGATGGGGGAGGCCAGGTTGGTGGCGACCTCGTGGCCGATGGTGATGTGCAGCTTGGTCTCGGTGACCGGCATCTGCGGCGCCTCGGCGTTGGGGAGGTCGACCTTGATGCCCGCTTGGACGAGGGGCGCCGTGACCATGAAGATGATCAGGAGCACGAGCATCACGTCGACGAGGGGCGTGACGTTGATGTCGCTGACCGGACCGCCCTGGTTGCCGCCGCTGGAGAAAGCCATCGCGCCCGTCTTCGACTACTTGAGAATGTGCCGGCGAACGATGTTGAGAAAATCGTTGGCGAAGATATCCATCTCGGTGGTGAGCACGCGGAGCTGGCGGTTGAAGTAGTTGTACCCGATCACGGCGGGGATGGCGGCGACGAGGCCGACGGCGGTGGTGAAGAGCGCCTCGGCGATGCCGGGGCCCACGCGGTCGATGGTGCTCGTGTCGTGCGAAGCGCTCAGGGCGATGAACGCGTGCATGATGCCGTACACCGTGCCGAAGAGGCCGATGAAGGGGGCCGTGCTGCCGATGGTGGCGAGGAAGGGCACCATGCTCTCGAGCACGGTGGTCTGCTTCGAGGCGGCGCGGCGCAGGGAGCGCTCGACGTTCTCGATGCCGCCGGTGTCGTCGCTGCTGGCGGCGGCCTTCACGCGGAGGAGCTCGTCGTAGCCGGCGCGGTAGAGCTGCGCGACGGGGCTGCGCGGGAGCTGAATGGCCGCGTCGTTGGCGAGGTTGAGCTGCCGCGTCTCTTCGAACTTGCGAAGGAACGCCTCGTTCTCTTCAAAGGCCCTGCGGAGGAAGAGCCACTTGAAGCCGATGATGTACCAGCACGCGACGCTGAAGATCAGCAGGATCGCGAGGACCCCCTGGACCGGCCTCGTGGCGTGCACGATGAGGTCGAGGGTGTTCAGGGTGGGCGCCGCGGGGCCGCTGCCGCTCGTGTGCTGGAACGTGACCAGCCAGGTGTAGATCACGTGATGCATCGACGTCTTCGCCTCACGGGGTATCGCCCCTCGCACTGCGGTGTCAATCGCAGAGCGGCGCCCGCCCCGCGAAAGTCACGGCGGGCGTTGTGTGCGAGAGCTGTGCAAGCGCCGCGCAGGCGCTGTTAGAGTGCCCCTGTGGACGAGCGAGAGGGCAACGCACTGGGGCAGATTCCGCGGTTCGCGCGGGCGATGAAGACGCTCTCGGCGATGTTCGGCGTCGTGTGGCTGCTCGAGGTGCTCTTGCAGGGCACGGGCATCGGCGGGGCGCGGGGGCCGCTGGGGGTCTTCGAGGCGCTCGCGCTGGTGCCTGCGTCGGTGGTTCAGCGGGGCCGCGTGTGGCAGCTGGCCACCTATGCGCTCCTGCACGACCCGGCGAGCGCGATGGGCCTGGTGTTCACCGTGGTGGCGCTGTGGTTCGCGGGGTCGCCCATCGAGCGCGCGTGGGGCGCGCGGCGCGCGGTGGCCCTCGTGGCGCTGGCCTCGCTCGCGGGCGGCGTCGCGGCGGTCGTGGCGGGCCTCGCGAGCGCGCGGATCTTTCACGGGATGACCCTCACGCCCGCGGCGGGTACCACGGCCCTCCTCGCCGCGTGGTGCCGCATGCACGCGAAGGAGCGCATGTCGTTCTTCGGCCAGGTGACGCTCACGGGCGAGCGCCTCCTCACGTTGAGCGTAGGCCTCACGACGTTGCAGCTCGCGTGGCAGCGCGACGGCGTCGACGTGGCGGCCCTCGTGGGCTTCGCCGTCGGGTGGTTCTTCGCGGGCGCGCGGCCCTCGCGCGGCGTGAGCCCTGCCCCGCGCAGGCACGAGAGCGGTCCGCGGTTTCGGGTGATCCAGGGCGGCGGCGGGCGCGACCTCCCGAACTGATCGCGCGCCTGCGAGATGACCCGACACGGGTGAGCGCCGGCGCACAGGTTGACGCTGCGTGCAGCGACCTTAGGCATCCGACGGGTGCTCTCTACCCACGCGGAGGCTTCAGCCATGGAATCAAGCGTCGCGGAGATCCTGAGCGACAAGGGCGCCTCGGTGTTCAGCCTGGCGCCGGGCGCATCGGTGCTCAACGCGGTCGATGAGATGTGCGCTCGCCACGCGGGGGTGGTGCTCGTGTGCGAGGGTCCGGACCCCGTGGGGATCTTCTCCGAGCGCGACCTGATGGTGCGGGTTCTGCTGCGACGCCTCGACCCCGCGGCGACGCGCCTCGAGCAGGTGATGACGCGCGAGCTCGTGGCCATTCACACCGACACGACGGTCTCCGAGGCGATGTCCGTGATGACCCGTCGGCGCTGCCGACACCTCCCCGTGATCGCCGACGGTCGCGTGGTGGGCATGGTCTCCATCGGCGACCTGGTGCGCCGCGCGAGCCGCCACCAGGAGTACGAGATCCGACTGATGGTCGATTACATCACCGGCCGCTACCCGGGCTAGGCGCCGCGTCGAGGGCGACGCTCGACTCCATCTGCACGCGCGACCGCAGGCTCACCTGCCCCGGGAGCTGCACCGAGAACCACCCGCGGCTCTCGTCGAAGGCCCCGCCGATGCTGGGTGCGATGAGCCTCCGCGTGGCCACCACGATGAAGCTCCAGCGCGAGCGGCGACCGCCCGGGAGCGCCACGGGGTCCTGCGCGTCGACGCCTTGTCGCACGGCCTCGAGCGCGGCGCGATCGAAGGCCGCGATGCCCGAGCTGTGCGCGTTGCGAACGTCGAGCACGCGGCCCTGCGCGTCTTGATCGACGATCACCTCGACGCGCGTGGTGCGGGCGTTGCGGCGCCACGACTCTTCGTTGACGTCGGCGGGCATCGCCTGTCGCGTCGAGGGTCCGTTGCCCGCGACGCCGCCGATGGCCTCGATCGCATCGACGGCTCCGCCGAGGCGCTGCGGCCGGGCCTCGAGCACCTGCCGCTGGCGACGCATCACGCGCTCGCCGAAGATGCGCACGGCGCGCTCGGGCGCGATGAAGCCCGAGAGCAGCGTCTCGGCGAGGTTGGGCACGCGCACGACGCCCGGTCGCCACACCTCGGCGACGCGGCGGCGCACGTTCCAGAGGTACGCGCGCACGCCGGGGGCCTCGCGCTGCGTCGACGCCGCGAGCGCCTCGCGCACGTACCCCTGCGTCGCGGCGCCGAGGCGGCCCTCGACGGTGCCCGCGGAGCCTTCGAAGAGCGCGGGTTGCGCTGCGGGCGCCGAGGGCATCGCGAACGACGAATCGACCGTCGCGCGGCTCGCGCGCAAGAGGTCGGCGGCGCGCAGGCTCGGTGCGGGAGGTGTCGGTGCGGGTGACGGAGGCTCCGGCGCCCGGGGAGGCGAGGTCTCTGCTCGAACACGAAGGGTTTCAGGCCGAACACGAAGGGTTTCAGGCCGAACACGAAGGGTTTCAGGCCGAACACGAAGGGTTTCGGGTCGAACACGAAGGGTTTGCGGTCGGCTGGGGAGGGATTCAGGCCGAACAGGCGATGTTTCTGCGCGTGCAGGCGCGTCGAAGGTCACCTCGACGGCGGCGACGGGCGCGCTGCGCGACACCGTGGTGCGCACCGCGGGCAGCGCGAGGAGGAGCGCGAAGGCCGAGGCGTGTACGGCCGCCGACGCGATCATCCAGCGCGCGCGAGCGGGGGCGACCATCATCGAGTGCGATGCCTCCCGTAGTGCGCGCGGTGCGGCGCTACGCGTCGTCGTGGGCGTGATCGTAGTCGTCGTCGTCGTCGTCGAGGTCGCGCGCCGGGGCCGCGTAGCCGATCGCGGCGCGCACCTGCGCGGGGAGCGAGGCGGCCGCCACGCGGGGGCCGCGGGTGCGCGCCACGGCGTAGTCGAGCGCGTCGAAGAGCTCGCGCACGTTGCCCGGCCACGGGTGCGCGCGCAGCGCCATGAGCGCGTCGGGCGTGAGGCCCACCGCGGGGCGGCCGTGGAGCCTGCACGCGCGGTCGACGGCGAGCAGCGCGAGCGACTCGAGGTCGTCGATGCGCGCCCGCAGCGGAGGCACCTGGAGCGTCGCCGCCACGCGGGCCACGAGGTCCGACGGGAGGTCGAGGTCGGCCACGGAGCGGCGCGCGACGAGCACGATGCGCACGGCGCACGCGTACGCGTCGACGGCGCCGAGGCGGCGCGCGCTGCGGTCGCGCACGGCCTCGAGGAGCGCCACGTGGGCGTCGTGGCCGAGGGCCGTGATGTCTTCGATGACGAGCGTCCCACCGATGGCGTGCTCGAGCCAGCCCGGGCGCGGGCGCGCGCCGCGCTGGTCGCCCACGAGCGCCGCGAGGCCGTCGCCGTCGCGCAGCGAGGCCGCGTCGAGGAGCACGAGGGGCCCCTCGGCGGCGGGGCTCTTCGCGTGGATGGCGCGCGCCACGGCGGCCACGCCGGCGCCGGGCTCGGCGACGAGGCACAGCGGCGCGTCGGTGCCCGCGAGGGCCGCGATGCGCTCGGCGAGCGCGCGCATGGGCGCCGAGTAGCCCACCCACACCTCGTCGAGGGAGCCCAGCGATCGGAAGGCGCGCAGGCCGCGCTCGCGCTCCATCACGTGGCGGTGCTCGGCCTCGACGGCCTCGCGGCGCGCGTCGGACCCGGCGGCGCGCTGCTGCGACTTCGCCTCGCGCTCGCGCGAGCGCTCCATGGCGGCGATGAGCGAGAGCGAGCCCGCCACGGAGCGCGCCGTGGCGGCGAGGCGTCGCTCCTCTTCGTAGGTGGGCGCATCGACCCGCGCCCCGCGCGGGAGCAGCACCACGCCCAGGAGCTCTCCGTCGGTGTCGAGGAGCGGCAGCGCGCCGAGGGCGCCGTGCGCGTCGAGCGAGGCGATGAGCGTGCGCAGCTCGGCGCGGCGCACCTGGTAGGGCCGCAGCGTGTCGGCGAAGACCACCGCGGGGCGCGCGCGCAGCCACGAGAGAATGGCGCGCTCGCCCTCGAGGGAGAGGTCGGTCGCGGAGGCGGCGCCGGTGACGTCGGGGCGGAAGGTCTCGCGGCGGTCGAGCACCCACAGGGCCGCGGGGGCGCGGAGGTTGCGCGACGCGATGCGCAGCGGGTCGAGCACGCCGGCGGCGAGGTCGGTGAGCGTCGACACGTGGCGGAGGTTCTGGTCGATCTCGTCGCAGGCGTCGAGGAGGCGACCGCGGTCGGGGCGCAGCCTTCGCTCGGCGGCGGGCCACGCGAGCAGCATCGCGAGGGTGCCCAGGGGCGCGCCGGCGGCGGCAAACTCGGGGAGCTCCAGCGCGACGAAGGATCCCACGGCGATGCCCACGGCGCCCGCGGCGCAGCGGCGCGCGAGGCGCGAGGCGTGCTCGAGGCCGATGGCGCCGGTGCCGAGGGTCATGCCCACCACCTGCGCGACGAGGCCCGCGGCCATGACGAGCGGCGAGGTGCGACGGCCGAGGACGACGCCCACCACGATGGCCGCCGTGAGGGCCGCGGCCCCGAGGCCCGGCGCGATGAGCCGCGCACGATCGATGGGCGCGAGCGGCCTGCGCACCGCGTGAACGTAGAAGAGCACGGTGACCACGGCCGACACCGGCGCGAGCGCGCGCAGGTCGGGCAGCCACGCGACCCAGCCCAGGGGCGACCACAGCCCGAGCGACGCCGCGAGGCCCACGAGCGCGCCCGGCAGCAGCGCGCGGCGCAGCGTGTCGGGGCGCAGCGGGAGCGCCACCGCGAGCACCGTGGAGAGCGCGAGCACCTCGCCCGCGGCGACGGCGTGCGTCACGCGCAGGAGCGTCGACGGCGGGACGCGGCCCGCCACGGTGGTGGCGATGGCCACCGAGGCGAGCGCGCCCGCGATGGCGGCGGCCTCGGCCGCGGCGGGGGCGTCGGCCTCGAGCGCCCTGCGCGGCACGAGCGCGACGCTCATGGCGAGGAGCGCGACGGCGGCGCCTTCGAGCGTGACGGGGCGGCTCGACGATCCCCACGCGGCGAGGGCCACGCACGCGGCCGCGATGGCCGAGAGCTCACTCCAAGGGACGCGCAGTCGTGTGGGGGTCATCGCGGGGTGCAGCGGGGCGTCGGAGGGCCCTCGCGGTCACTCTACGTAGGGCGCGCCGCGAACACCAGAAGGTGACCAGAAACGCGAGGAGCGACGGGCCCGCTCCCCGCGCGACGAGGTGTGCGGCCTCGGCCGTCGCGCGCTCACGCGCTGAAGAGGCGCGCCCGGCGCACCCGTCCGCGCGGGCTGAACTCCACCACCCCGACGCCGCCGCGCGCGGCGTCGCCATCGAGCGCGAAGCGAAACGCGACCGTCGCGCCCGCGCACAGCGGCGCCTCGACGGAGAGGCGCGCGTCGTGGAGCGCCTCGCGCAGCGACGCGATGGGCGCGCTCCCGACGGCCACCGCGGCGATCGCGTCGGGCTCGCAGAGCGCGCCGAGCGCGTCGCGGTCGCCCGCGTTCACGGCCGCCACGAGCGCGTCGAGCGCGACGAGGGCCGCGCGCCCGACGCCCGTGAGGGGCGCCATGAGGTAGCGCCCGAACCACCGCGCCCCCATCACGCGCAGCACGCGGAGGGTGAGCGCCGTCGACGCGCGCCATCCGCGCGGGCCGAGGCCGACGGCGACGCGCGCCATGCGGGTCATCGACCAGTGGGCGGCCATGCGCCGCACGCGGTAGGCCTCGCCGGTCGCGCGCAGCTCGTAGAGGAGGTACGCGTCGATGCGCACCGAGACGCCCGGGGCCACCGTCGAGTGCACCACCGCGTCGCGCATCACCGCATCGCCGAGGAACACGTCGCGCAGCACCTCGAAGCGCACCTCGTTGGCCGCGATGAAGGTGTCCCCGAAGCGCCCCAGCGAGCCGTCGCGCGCGTACACGGGCGCGGTCCCCACGGGGTCTTCGACCTCGCCGTCGTCGTCGAAGAGGGCGATCCAGGCGGCGCGGTCGTGCGCGCCCACCGCGAGGGGCGACCGCGCGACGCACGCGAGCCGCGCGAGCT
>CAISKJ010001117.1 GCA_903885885.1 uncultured delta proteobacterium | reverse complement strand
TCGAACCACTGCCCCTCGGAGTCTTTGAGCAGCACCTTCACGAGGTCGGCGCCGAGGTCGTTCACGCCCATTTCGCCGACCGTGGAGAGCACCTCGTCGAGCGACAGAGACGCCGCGATGGCCTCGCTCACCTTGTAGAGCGACAGGGCCTCGCGGAGCCGGAGGTTCTCCGACGCGAGGCGGCGCTTCTCGAGGCCGCGCTGGATGATGTGCACCACCTCCTCGATGCGAAAGGGCTTGAGCACATAGTCGTAGGCGCCGCGCTTCATCGCGTCGATGGCCGTCTCGACGGTGCCGAAGCCCGTCATGATGACCGTGACCACGTTGGGGTGGCTCTTGTTGATGTGCTCGAGCAGCTCGATGCCGCCCATGTTGGGCATCTTGAGGTCGGAGATGACCAGGTCGTACGGGTGCGCGTCGATCTCGGCGAGGGCCGCGCGGCCGTCTTCCGCGGTGCGCACCCAGAAGCCCTCGAGCGACAGAAAATCCGCCAGGATCTCGCGAATGACCTTCTCGTCGTCGACCACCAGGACGCGTGGCGATTGTTCAGGCGTGCCGAAATCCATGTCGTAACGCGCGCAGTCTCACCAGACCGGGCGCAGAACGTCAATGCGGGAGCGCCCGCGCCCCATACTCTGCGCTCGCAGGCCCTCGTTGCGCCCCCGCGCGAGGAGTGATACCGCCCTTATCCCATACGATCGATGTCGGGCAGGGTCTTCGCCACGGTGGGAGTTCAGGCAGCGCTCGTGGCGGTGGCCATGGTGTGGCGCCACCTGCAGAACGCGAGCGCGTGGCACGACGGCGCGCCCCTCGGCACAACCCACGCGATCGCGGTGCCCGCGGCCCTCTCGCTCGGCGCGCTCACGGGCGTGGCGGCCGTCGCGGCGACGCGGGCGCTCGTGCGCTCGACCGCGTGGGGGCGCGAGATGCACACCACGCTGCGCGACGCCGTGCTCGACCTCGAGGGCCCCGCGGCGCCCATCGCGGCGGTCGCCGTGGCCACCGCGGTGGGCGAGGAGCTGCTCTTCCGCGGCGCGATGCTCCCCTCGATCGCAGCGTACACGGGGCTCCCGCTGGCGTGGGTGCTCTCGTCGCTGGCCTTCGGGCTCATTCATGTGCCGAGCAGCCGCGCGCTCGTGCCGTGGACGCTCACGGCGTGTGCGATGGGCCTCGTGTTCGGGCTCTTGTATGTGGTGACCGGCGAGGTGCTCGCGCCGATCGCCGCGCACGCGATGATCAACCACGAGAACATGCATTTCTTGTTGGCCAACGACCTGGGCGGGCCGGCGGGCCGCCGCGACGATCGCTCCGTCGCGGCGGGGTGAGCGGGGTCAGAACGCGGGCGTGTAGCGGAAGGCCGTGCCGCTGGTGGGCGTGCAGACCGTGCCCGTGGCGCAGTGGCTCACGGCGAGGGAGCCGTCGACGTTCTCGAGGCCGACGGCCGACGGGGTGCGCCCCGACGGGATGGCCAGGGTGCCGTAGGCGATGTCGATGAGGTTCGTCGTCTCGTGGAGGGTGAGCGAGAAGTTGAGCGTGTCGACGCGACTCGAGTAATTCGTCGCGTTGGTCCACGAGGTGATCCAGCGGCGGTTCGGGGCGGTGCCCGTGGTGGCCACGCAGACGCCCGCGGCGGGGGCGTAGAGGTCGGTCATCCAGAGGGCGGCCACCGCGTTGGGCGCGCCCGTCGACGGGAGCGTGGTGCTGATGGTGGGGTCGGTGGTGGTGTACCCGAAGCCGAGCCAGCCGTTGGAGCACACGTTGGCCTGCGTACCCGCGACGAAGTCACGGTCCCAGTAGCGGAACGCGAAGGGGATCGCGGTGAGCGCGCCCGCGTCGTCGGCGCCGGCCACGAAGCGCTGCGCGCCCGCCAGCACGCACGCGTCGGTGAAGGTCACGCCCGCGGGCGCCGCGGCCACGGTGTAGCGCGTGGGCAGCCCGCAGCGACCGGCGAAGCAGCGCGTGCCCGCCGCGCAGGCGTTGCCACACGTGCCGCAGTTGGCGGCGTCGGTCTGCGTGTCGACGCACACGGCGCCGCAGAGCGTCTGCGCCGCGGTGCAGTCGCCGATCTGCAGGTCGATGCTGTACGCGCCGGCGCCCGAGCCGCAGCCGTCGGCGTACAGCACGTGGAGGCCCGCGCCGCCGGGGAGGCGCCCGGTCACGAGCGACTGGAGCCCGCAGCCGTCGTCGTTGCACACGCTGGCGCTCACCGTCGCCGTCGCGCGGTTGCCGCTGCGAAAATCGAGTTCGGTGTCGAAGCTCGCGAGGCCGCAGGTGGAGGCGCGAAAGGTCTGCTCCGCGAAGGTCGGGCACGTGACGCCGACGTAGGCGTTCTCGGGGCCGCCGGAGCAGCAGGTCGTGGTCACGACGCCGGTGCCCGCGGTGGTGCCCGTGAGGCGCCGCGGTCCGCCCGCCATGTCGAGCGCGGCGACGGGGCCGTTGCCCACGGGAAAGTGCTGCACATGCAGCGTGAAGTCGCCGCCCACGGCCGCGGCTGCGGCCTGGTCCACGACGAGGAGGTACGTGCCCGCATCGAGGGTCTGCGAGAGCTGCGACTGCGCGGTGGCGCAGCTGTCATCGACGCACGCCGTCGCAGGGGCCGCGCAGCCGGGGCGCTGCAGGCCGAGCACGGTGTTCCACGGGGTGCCGAAGGTGTCGAAGTAGACCGCCTCGCGGGCCGTGAGCGTAAACTGATAGAACACGTCGGCGCCGGCGGCCGAGCACGAGTTGGCGCTCGGCATCGCGCGGTACATCGACCCCGTGATGGTGAGCGCGGGGCCGCTCGTGAGGTCGATCACCGTCGCGCTCGCGCACGTGTCGTTCACGGCCACCGGGAGCGAGCACAGGCCGCCCACGCAGACCTCGCCCGTGCCGCACGAGATCCCGCAGCGGCCGCAGGCGTTTACGTCCGTCGCGGTGTTGACGCAGGCGGTGCCGCACACCGACAGCCCCGCGGGGCACGCGCACGCGCCGGCGGTGCAGGTCTGCGCCCCCGGGCACGCGCGACCGCATGCACCGCAGTTGCTGTTGTCGGTCTGCGCATCGACGCACAGGCCGCCGCAGAGCGTCTGCCCCGCGGGGCACGCGCACGCGCCCGCGACGCACATCTGCGCCGCCGGGCAGGCGTTGTTGCACGACCCGCAGTTGGCCGAGTTGCTCATGAGGTTGGCGCAGCTCCCGGGGCGCCCGGCGCCCGCGTTGCAGAGCGTCTCGCCGGCCGCGCAGGTGGTGACGCAGACGCCCGAGGCGCACATCTGCGTCGCGGGGCACGCGATGCCGCAGCCGCCGCAGTGCATCCCGTCGCTGAGCGTGTTCACGCACGCGGCGCCGCAGCGGGTCTGGTCGGCCGCGCACACGACGGCGCAGCCGCCGCCCTCGCAGCGCTGTCCCGCAGGGCACGCGTTGCCGCACATGCCGCAGTGGTTGTTGTCGGTCTGCGTGCTCACGCAGGCGCCCGCGCAGCGCGTCTGCCCGGTGGTGCAGGGCGCCACGCACGAGCCCGCGATGCACACCTGCGACGCGGTGCAGGCGTTGCCGCACGCGCCACACTGCGCCGCGGTGGTCTGCAGGTCGAAGCAGGTGCCGCCGCAGTTGGTGAGCCCGTCGGCGCAGGTCACGTCGGGGGGGGCCACGTCGGGCGGGGGCACGTCCATGGGCGCCGGCACGTCGGGCTCGCTCACATCGGGCGGCGCCGCGTCGGGCGACGCCACGTCTACGGGCGAGGTCTTGTCGGGCGTAACCGCCGCGTCGTCGGCATCGACCTTTGCGTCGACAGACGCGTCGTCGTCGAAGTACCCGCCGCCGGTGCTCGTGGGAGTGCACGCGGCGACGCTGACCAGAAGCGCTGCGAAGAAGATGGTGGGGCTACGCTGCATCGCGACCTCTTTCGACCCTCACTTGAACACGCGGCGCGCACGGGTCTCAAGAGTTCCGCACGCGGCGCGCATGTACGCGCAGTACACACGCCTCGGCGGCGCGCCTTCGCGTTAGGATCGCCGCGATGCTTCGCCGTGTCGCACCGCTGCTCCTCGTGACGCTCTGCGCGGCCTGCGCCGAGAGCGGCACGCTCCTCAACCCCGACGTCGCGCTCGCCAACGACCTCGGCGACGACGTCGACGACGCCCTCGACGTGGTCGACGTGCGCGACTTCGAGGCCCCGCGCTTCGACGTTCCCGCGCGCGACGCGGGCGACGAAGAGGCCGCCGTGCTCGACGTGATCGATGTGACCGACGCGGTGGACGCAGGGCCGCCCGACGTCGCTCCGCCGCGCGTCGACCACTGCTACCTGCTCGACCCGCGCGCCCGCGGGGAGCTCGATGACGACCC
>CAISKJ010001116.1 GCA_903885885.1 uncultured delta proteobacterium | reverse complement strand
GCGCGCTCGTCGACGCGGCGATGGGCAGGGCGTAACGGACTCAGCCCGCCGCGGCCGCGAGGAGCGCTTCGCCGCCGCGCGCTGCGAGGGCCTTGCGCGCGTGCTTCGCGCGACCGGCGGCGACCTCGCGGCGCACGATCTCGACGGCGCGGGCCTCGGGGATCGCGAGGAGGTAGCCCGCGATCCACTCGTCGCGGTAGGTGCCGTCGAAGGCGAAGCGCGCGTCGAGCGAGGTCGGCGCCTCGGCGCCCGGGTGCCCGTAGGCGACGTAGATCGGGAGCAGCAGCCCGTCGCGCACGCGCGGCCCCGCGGTGTCGAGGAGCGCGAGGAGCACCGCGGGGTCGGTGCCGTTGAGGCGCGTGAAGTCGACGTCGCTCCCGTGGCGCTTCGCGAGGCGCTCGCCCTCGTCGGCGTCGACGTCGACGAGGAGCGCGAGCGCGATGGGGCCCGAGAACACCGACGACGCACCGCCGCCGCCGAAGACCACCTCGGCGGCGAAGTGGCGACGCCACGGAGCGGGCGCACCGAGGAGCACCGCGAGGGCCCAGCCCGCCGACGGCGATGCGTTGTTCGTGTGGTCGGCGAGGTTGAGGAAGCGCTCGGCCCGCGGCGCGCTCGCGGGATCGCGGGCGACGGCGAGGAGCGCGAGGCTGTTCTCGAGCATGTAGGCGTCGGGGAGCGCGCGCGTCTGCGCGGCCTCGGCGGCGCGGAGCATGTCGTCGACGCTCCACCCCGCGGTGATCTCGCGCAGGAGTTCGAAGGTGCTCTGATAGCCGCTGACCTCTTCGGGGCGCAGCGCGGGGGCCGCGAGGCGCAGCGCGTGGTCGGAGGTGTACAGCGGAAACGCGCGTCCGACGGTGGGCTCCGCGAGGCGCGCGGCGAGGCGCTCGCGATGGGCCTGCGCGAGGTCGGCGGCGAGCGTCGGGCCGAAGAGCCTCTGCGCGGTGTCGCGCACGGCCGCGGCGCGGGCCTCTTCGGGCGCGGCGACCCGCACCATGGTGCCCGCTTCGAGGGCGAGTGCCGGGAGCGTGCCGCGGCTTGCAGTCCACTCGGCGGCGAGCGCCGCGCGCGTCGCGGCGGGGGCGCCGTCGGGCGTGCGACCGGCCTCGGCGAGCGCGAGGTCGGCGACGCGGCGCTGCGGGGTGTGGCGCGCTTCGAAGCCGTCGAGGGCCGCCGGGTCTTCGCGCAGGGCGCGCGCCAGGAGCAGCGCCACCAGTTGACCGAGAAGTCGGTGCCGCGGGCCACCTCTTCGCCCGCCCACGCCGCGGCGCCCTCGATCACGAAGCCCATCGCGGTGGGCGAGTCGAGCTCGTAGCCCGAGTTGTTCCAGTCGTCGAAGCTGCCCTGAAAGGCGTCGAACTGGTAGCAGTGGAACACCTCGTGGGCGACGAGGGCGCGCGCCCACGCGGGCGACTCGGCGACGCCGTGCGCGAGCTCGATGGCGCAGTCGGTCATGTCGCGGATGGGCCCGCCGTCGTAGGCACCGCGGGTGCGACTGCGCCGGGACGCTGCCGCAGTTGCCGGGGAGGTTGATCCACCGGCGCTCGACGAAGGTGGGCGCGAAGGTGTCGCGCAGCGTGTACCCGAGGTCGCGGTTGAAGCGCACGCGGAGCTCGGCGAGAGTCACATTCGGCAAGATCTGGATCCGGCACGACGGCACCAACCGCCCCGTCGCCGACGAGCTGGTGCGCGCGGGCGTGCCGCGCGAGGCAATCGTGCTTGCGTTTCACCCTCCCTACGCGCCGGTTCACACCGACCAGGCCGTCGGTTGAGCGCTGCGGCCCCCTCCGCGAGCATGTCGCTCACCGCCACGGGTGCGGTACATTCTGGGCGTGGCTCACCCACCCGCAGAGACGGTCGCGCTCACGCACCAACAATCGATGCGCTTCCACGAGGGCGCGGCGGCCGCGGAGAGGTTCTTCATGGGCGAGGGAGAGGTCTACAAGGCGCTGCTCAAGGTGTGTGCCGCGCTCGACGCCGACGGGATTCCCTACGCGGTGGTAGGGGCCATGGCGCTCAACGCGTACGGGTACCAACGCATGACGACCGATGTCGACCTCCTCCTTACGCGCGAAGGGCTCGCGGCCTTCAAGGCCCGGCGGATCGGCCTGGGGTGGGTCGAGCGCTTCCCTGGTTCCAAGGGGATGCGCGACACCGAGCACAGGGTCGCGATCGATGTGCTGCTGGCGGGCGATTACCCGGGTGATGGCGCGCCGAAGCCCGTGCGCTTCCCCGACCCGTCGGTGGCCGTCGACGCGGAGGGCGTCAAGGTGCTGCCGCTCGAGCGACTCATCGAGCTCAAGCTCGCGTCGGGGTTGTCGGCCGCCCACCGCGGCAAAGACCTCGTCGACGTTCAGGAGCTCATCCGGCACGCCGCGCTTCCCCTCGCGCTCGCGTCGGCGCTCGACGCCAGCGTGCGCGATGAGTATCGCAACCGCTGGCACCTCGCGCAGGCCTCATTGAACGACGACGACTGACGCGGGCAGCCGCCTCACCACCGCCAGAGCAGACCGAGCTCGAGCTCGATCGCGTCGAAGGGCGCTGCGCGCACGACGTCGTCGCCGCCGGCCGAGAGCGCGAGCAGCCACCCGTCGGTTACGCGTCGATACACCTGCAGCGTGCGCGTGTCGGCGTCGACGAGCCACGCGTGACCGACGCCGACCGCGCGCTGCGCCCATCGTGTACCGTCGCGCCTCGCGATGACCGACGCACGCAAGACCCTCGCACAGCTCAAGAAGCTCCTCTTCACGCGCGACCCCGAGACCACCGCGCAGGGGGTGGAGCTCCTGCGCTCGCTCGGCGACCCCGCGCTCTTCGACGCGCTGCTCACGGGGGTGACCTGGTCGTGCCCGGAGCGCAAAGACCCCGCGCGCCCCGTGTGGGGCACCTTCACGATCGGCGGGCCGTGCGGCAACGCGCCCGTCACGGGGCGCTTCGACCTCGTGGTGGCCCTGGCGCTCCTCGCGGCGGCGCCGCCCGAGAGCGCGGTGGCGTCGAGGCTCATCGCGTCGGTGACCAGCCTCGCGCTCGACCGCGGCTTTGAGTACAAGGTCGCGCGCCCCATCGACCTCGCGCCGCTGCGCGTCTTCGTCAACCTCGAGCGCCTCTCGGTGCGCGCCGTGGGAGAGGTGACCGCGCTCGACGCGCTCGCGGGGCTCCCGGCGCTGCGCGAGCTCGACCTCGACGGCGTCTTCGACGACCTCTCGGGGCTCTCGGGGTCGCGCTCCATCGAGCGCCTCGCGGTGCGCGCGCAGGGCTTCGTGCGCTCGCCGCCGCTCACCGACATGCCGGCGCTGCGCGAGGTCGACCTCTCGGCCTGCTACCAGCTCCAGAGCCTCGACCTCGTGCGCGCGCTCGACGGCCTCACGCGCCTGCGCCTCAACCTCCACCACTACCAGTCGGGCGACCTCGCGCCCCTCGCGGGGCTCACGTCGCTGCGCTCGCTCACCCTCGAGCACGGCAACGCGGCCGTCACCACGCTCGCCCCCCTCGCGTCGCTCGCGGCGCTCGAGGAGATCAGCCTCCACAGCTGCGGGGGCCTCACCACGCTCGCGCCGCTGCGCGCGCTCCCGGCGCTGCGCGCGGTCGACGTCGCGTCGTGCCTGCAGATCAAGCGCCTCGGCCTCGACGGGGCCCCGGCGCTGCGACGCGTGCACGTTCGCTGGAGCGGGCTCCGCGACGTCGACGACCTCGCGGGCCTCGCGCTCGACGCGGTCGACATCGCCTCGAACTCGTCGCTCGAGAGCGTCGCGGGGCTGCGCGCCACCACCACGCTGCGCGACCTGAGCACGAGCTCCAACGCGCTGCGGTCGCTCGAGGGCGTCGAGGGGAGCGCGGGGCTCGAGGTCGTGACCCTGCACGGCGCCCGGTCGATCGCCACGCTGCGGCACCTGGCGGGCGCGCGGTCGCTCAAGACGCTGTGGCTCCCGAACTGCGCGTCGCTCGCGTCGCTCGACGGCGTGGAGGGCTGCGCGTCGCTCGCGACGTGCATCCTCGAGGGCGGCGCGTTCGAAGACGTGACCCCCCTCGCAGGGCTCGAGAGGCTCGAGAAGCTGAGCCTGCGCGACTGCGCGAAGGTGCGCGACGTGAGCGCCCTGGCGGCGCTGCCGAAGCTGCGCGCGCTCATCCTCGCGGGCACCGGGGTGGAGAAATCGTCGCTGCCCGCGAAGCTCCGCGCCATCACCTCGTACGCCAAGGACGCCGACCTCAACAAGCTCGCCGAGAAGCCCCCGCCGGGGCCGCGGGAGCCGGTGATTCCGCCCGCCATCGCGAAGGAGCACCGCGCGGTGTGGACGCGCCTGAAGAAGCTCCTCCTCTCGCGCGACCCCGAGACCATCGACCAGGGCGTCGAGCTCGTGCGCGCCCTCGAAGACCCCACCCTCTACGCCGAGCTCCTCGACGGGGTGACGTGGTCGCCGCCCGATCGCAAGCACCCCTGCGGCGCCGTGGCGATGCAGGGATCGTGGTTCGAAGACACGGCCCCGGCCCATCCCTACCGGCTGCGCGCCGTGCTCGCCCTCGCGGCCGCGGCGCCCGCGGGCTGCGCGCCCGCCGACGCGCTCAAATCGTCGCTCACCATGCTGTCGTTCAACGGCAGCGTGTCGGGCAAGGTGGCCGCGCCCTTCGACGCCGCGCCCCTCGTGGCCTTCACGCGCCTCGAGCTGCTGCACGTGCAGCGCGCCGCGACGATCACCAACACCGCGGCGATCTCGTCGCTGCGTTCGCTGAAGAAGCTCGACCTGCGCCACTCGGGCGCGTGGGGCGCCTTCGACGTGGCGCAGCTCACCGCGCTCACCGAGGTGCACCTCTTCGACTGCCCGCTCGATCAGGTGGCGCGCCTGCGCGACGCGCCCGCGCTCACGACCCTTTCGGTGGGCACGGCGCGCGGCGAGGGCGACCTCTCCCTCGACGGCCACCCGACGCTCGTGAGCCTCTCGCTCACGTCGGCGGCGGGCGTGCGTTCGATCTCGCTGCGCGGGTGCCCGAAGCTCTCGGTCGCGACCTGCCTGTGGCTCGGCGCCCTGACCCGCCTCGACGTGACGGGCTGCGGGGCCCTCAGCACGCTCTCGGTCGGTTCGAACAACAACCTGCAAGCGCTGCGGGGCCTCGACACGCTTACGGCGCTCACCTCGCTCGACGCGGGGGCGACGCCGGCGGCGTGGATCCCGTCGGATCCTCACGCGGGCAACGCCCTGCTCATGCGCCTGCGGTACGCGCAGTCGCCGCTCGTCGACTGCGCGCCTCTGCGGGTGTTTCCGAATCTGCGCTCGCTCGACCTGAGCGCGTCGCCGCAGCTCGCGAGCGTGCGCGACCTCGCGGGGCTCGCGCACCTCAACGACGTGCACGTTCAATGGTGCGGCAAGCTCGCGAGCCTCGACGGCCTCGAGGGGCTCCCGCTGCACACCCTGAACGTGCGCGGCACCGCGGCGAAGCGCGACGACGCGCCCGAGTCTCTGCGACGCTTCTTCAAGTAGCCTACGACCGCCCGAAGGGAGAGACCCACCGTGTCGACCGACCTGCTCTGTTACGGCGCCCGGCTCGACGCCGCGCGCCTCAAGAAGACGCTGCACCACGTGTTTCAGTCGAACCTCCGCGCGCAAGACGCGGGGCGCTTCGGCACGCCCGTCTGCATCTGGGGCACGCACGGTCTCGGCAAGACGATGGTGGTGCAAGACTACGCGCGCGAGAACAACTGGCGCTTCGCCTACTGCGCCCCGGCGCAGTTCGAAGAGATGGGCGACCTGCACGGGCTCCCCACCCTCGTAGACCCCGACCCCTCGCGGCAGGGCGACGAGTACACCGTGTTCGCGCCGCCCGCGTGGGTGCCCAAAGACGAAGGCCCCGGCATTCTCCTCCTCGATGATTTGAACCGCGCCGACGACCGCATTCTGCGCGGCCTCATGCAGCTGTTGCAGAACTTCGAGATGTTCTCGTGGAGCCTGCCGAAGCGCTGGCAGATCGTGGCGACGGCCAACCCCGAAGGGGGCGACTACTCGGTCACCCCGATGGACGACGCCATGCTCACGCGCATGCTCCACGTGACGCTCACCTTCGACGCGAAGGCCTGGGCGGCGTGGGCCACGCGCGCGGGGGTCGATCCGCGGGGCATCGCGTTCGTGCTCACGTACCCCGAGGCGGTGGCGGGGCGTCGCACGACGGCGCGCTCGCTCACGCAGTTCTTCGAACAGATTCGCGAGCTGCCCGACCTGCAGAGCGAGGCCGAGCTGGTGCACACGCTCGCGATGAGCTCCCTCGACGACGTGACGGCGGCCACATTCATGAGCTTCGTGGCCGACAACCTCGCCGAGCTCATCGACCCTGAAGAGATCCTCGACGCCGAGGACTTCAAGCCCGTGGCGAAGCGCATCGAGCGGCTCGCCGAGTCGCGCGGCGGCGGCAAGCGCGTCGACCGGCTCTCGACCGTGTGCACGCGCCTCGCCCTCGCGGTGAGCCGCGCGGGCTACGTGCCCCGGGAGCGTCACGGCGACAACCTGGTGAGCTTTCTTCTCTTGAAGACGCTCCCCAACGACCTGCGCGTGGCGCTTCACAAAGACATGCTCGCCGACGGGTCCGAGGCGGTGCGCGCGATGCTTCGCGACAAGCGCCTCGCGGAGCTCATGCTCGCGGGGATGTGACCGCGCGATGAGCCAGGCCTGCCACGACGAGTTCGCGCGCTGCGTGATCCAGCTCCTCTTGAAGGAGCCCTTCTTCGGGCACCTCCTGGGGGCCGTGGTGCGCGCGGCCGACGACAGCACGCCCACGGCCTCGGTGTCGCTCTCGGGCTCGCGCGTCACCCTCACGGTGAACCCCGAGTTCTTCATGAAGCGCTTGCGTAAGGGCCCCGAGCGCGTGGCGGTGCTCAAGCACGAGGCGCTGCACCTCTTGTTTCGCCACCTGTTTCGCGTCGACCGCGCGAAGCACGACGCGCTGCTCTTCAACATCGCCGCCGACCTGGTCGTAAACCAGTTCATCGTGTCGCCGTGGAAGCTCCCCGACGACGCCGTGACCCTCGCCACCTTCGCCGACCTCAAGCTCGAGCGCGACCGCTCGGTGGAGTGGTACTACGACCGGCTCCACGCCCTCGCGAAGGAGGGTGACGGCGGGTCGTCGCCGAAGAGCGCCGAGGCCCTGAAGAAGATCCT
Source organism: uncultured delta proteobacterium (assembly GCA_903885885.1). Classification (GTDB taxonomy): domain Bacteria; phylum Myxococcota_A; class Polyangia; order Polyangiales; genus CAISKJ01. The sequence continues at coordinate 2,252 of CAISKJ010001116.1, read as the reverse complement.
CAGCGCGCCCCGGTGGCACAGCGACCACGACCGCTGGGGCGACGGCACCGACGCACCCTCGCAGGTGGCCGCGGCGGACCTCGACCGCCTCGTGGTGCAGGCCCGCGACCGCGCGGGGCCGCGCGGGTGGGGCGCCCTGCCGGGGCCCTTGCGCGAGCTCATCACGGCGGCCATCGCGCGGCGCGCCCCGAAGCTCGACTGGCGACGCGCGCTGCGCCTCTTCGCGTCGAGCGCGCGGCGCACGCGCCTCGCGGGCACGTGGCAGCGCGAGAGCCGGAGGTACCACACCATTCCGGGCATTCGCGTGAAGCGGTACCAGCGCATGGCGGTGATCGTCGACACGTCGGGCAGCATCGCCGACGCCGACCTCGCGGAGTTCTTCGCGGAGATTCACGCGATGTGGCGCCAGGGCGCCGACGTGCAGGTGATCGAGTGCGACGCCGCCGTGCAGCGCGTGTACGCGTACCGGGGCAAAGCTCCCGACAAGGTGGGCGGCCGCGGGGGGACGTGCTTCGACCCGGCGTTTCAGCACCTCCGTGACACCCGTCACGCACAGCCCTGGGACGGGTGTGTGTACCTCACCGACGGCGTGGCGCCGGCCCCGAAGGTGCGCCCGCCGTGCAAGCTCCTGTGGGTGGTGGCGGGCACCGGAAGCGTCGGCCCGCACCTCACGTGGGGCCGCGCGGTGAAGCTCGGGTAGGGACCGGCGGACGGCCCATTGCTGTGACGGAGGCTCGCTTTTCGCGGCGCACTCCGATACCAACGCAGCGTGTTTCAGGCACTCGGTAGACTTGCGCTCGCGCGCCGCTGGCTGGTGATCGTCGTCTCGGCGGTCGTGCTCTTGCTCTCGGGGGGCGTGATCCTCCGCGGGGGCTCGCTCACCTCGGGCGACACGGTGGGCATCGAGGCTCACACGGGGCGCGTGATGCTCGACAACGAGCTGCACCTGCCGGGCACGTCGTCGTTCACGGTGACCTTCTCGAGCGAGTCGCTCTACGCCGACGATCCCGCGTTCGTCGAGGCGATGCACACGGCGCTGGCGCCGGTACGCGCCGACCCGCACGTGTCGTCGGTGATCGCCGCCGACGACGCGCCCGACGTAGTGGCCGGGCGCCTGCGCTCGGAGGATGGTCACCACGCGCTCGCCGTGGTGTCGTTCAAAGACGACTACCGCGAGGCCGCGCGGCTCTACCCCCGGCTGCGCGCGCGCATTCACGGCGGGCCCCTGAAGATGCTCTTCACGGGCTACCTGGCCTTTCGTCACGACCTCGACTCGACCCTCGAGCACGACCTGCTCATCGCCGAGGCGGTGAGTCTTCCGCTCGCGCTCGCGGTGCTGCTGCTGGTGTTTCGCACCGCGGTGGCGGCCACGCTGCCGGTGTTCGTGGGCGGCCTCGCGGTGGTGAGCGGCATGGCCGGCGTGATCGCCCTCTCGCGCGTGATGGACGTGGCCGCGTACGCCATCAACGTGGCCTCGCTCATCGGCCTCGGCGTGGCGATCGACTACTCGCTCTTCATCGTGTCGCGCTACCGCGACGAGCTCGCGAAGGGCCTCGGCTACGACGAGGCGCTGCTGGTGGCGATGAACACCGCGGGGAGGGCGGTGGCCTTCTCGGGCCTCGCGGTGGGCATCGGGCTGTCGGGGCTGGTGTTTCTGCGCGGGTCGTTTCTGGCGCCGATGGGGCTCGCGGGCGCCATCGTGGTGTTTCTCGCGGTGGCCTTCGCGCTCACGTTCTTGCCCGCGCTGCTCGCGGTGCTGGGGCCGAAGATCCACGCGGGGCAGATCCCCTTCGCGCGGCGGGGCCTCGCGGTGGGCGGTCGGTGGCAGCGCCTCGCGCTGTGGGTGATGAAGCGCCCCGTGCTGGTGCTCGTGCCTGTGCTGCTGCTCCTGTCGTCGTTCGCGGTGCCCTTTCTGCACCTGCGCCTCGCGGTGGCCGACGTGAGCGTGCTGCCCAAGACCGCCGAGGCGCGGCAGGGGTGGGACCTCCTCGTGCGCGCGTTCCCCGACCACGCGGCGACGCGGGTGTACGTGGTGGCGAAGTTCCCCGCGCGCGGCCCCGCGCTCAACGAGTCGCGCGCCCTGGCCCTGTACGACTATAGCCAGTGGATGCAGTCGCTCCCCCACGTGCGCGCGGTGGAGAGCATCGTCGACCTGGGTCCCATGTTCGACCGCGCGGGCACCGCCGTGGTGGCCACCACCGCCCACGATGAGCTCTCGCCGGAGCTGCAGTTTCTGAAAGACGCCACCGTGG
>CAISKJ010001115.1 GCA_903885885.1 uncultured delta proteobacterium | reverse complement strand
CTGCGCGGCGTCGAGGGCGGGGAGGTCGTCGCGGGTGCCCACCATGCGGGCGAGCTCGCCGCGGTCGAACCACACGGCGCGGCAGGCGCCACACGTGTCGACGACGAGGCCCTCCTCGGTGTTGAAGGGGCCGAGCGCAGCGCTGCATCGGGGGCACTTCATGAGCGTGCGAGGGTATCAGAGCGCGCCGCGCGCCGACGTTCGTGCCGCCCCCGACGCGCGCCCGAAGCCGAGCGCGACCGCGTCGCCGGTCGATGCCCCTGATGGGTGTTTCGTTTTTTCGGCGGATCGGGCGCGACTTCGCGGTACGACGACAGCATGGAGACGGCCCCGGAGGCCGACGAAGGCTTCGACCGGGCGCGCTTCGTCGACGCGTCGCTCCTCGGTCGCGGGCAGTTCGGCAGCGTGTACCGCGCGTTCGATCGGCAGCGGCGGGCGCACGTGGCGCTGAAGGTGCTCCGCGACGCCGGCTCGGACTCGGCGCGGTACCTCAAGCGCGAGTTTCGCTCCCTCTCGGCCATCGCGCACCCCAACGTGATCGAGCTCCTCGACCTCATCGTGTCGCCGCAGCACGCGTGCTTCACCATGGAGCTGCTCGACGCCGAGCACTTTCACCTCGACGCGCCGCCTGCCACGCGAGAGGCCGCGCGCGTCTCGCGCCTGCTCCAGCTCGTGCGCGGCCTGCGCTGCCTCCACGAGGCCGGGGTCGTGCACCGCGACCTGAAGCCCGCCAACGTGCTCATCGACCGCGCCGGGCGCGTGGTGATCCTCGACTGCGGCCTCGCGTCGCGCATCGAGCCCTCCGACGAGCCTTCGCCGGACGCGCCGACCGTCGGCACGCCGCAGTACATGGCCCCGGAGCTGTGGTTCGGCGCCGGCCCCGCGCCCGCGCAAGACGTCTTCTCTTTGGGCGTCATGGCCTACGAGGCCCTCGCGGGGCGCTCGCCCTTCCCGACCGATTTCTTCGCCACCGTCGAGGCCCGCCGCGCGGGGCGCTTCGAAGCGCTCCCGGCCGACCTCGACCTCGCGCCGCCGCTCGTCGCAATGATCCATCAGATGCTGCGCCCCGACCCCGCCGAGCGACCGGATTCGTGGCAGATCGAGGCCCTCCTCGGGGAGCACTCGGCCACCCGCACCCGCGCGCGCTCCCTCGTCTCGCCGGTGCCCTTCGTGGGCCGCGAGGCCGACTTCGACGCGCTCGCCCGCGCGCTCGCGGGCCGCGAGGGTCCGCGCTCCATGCAGCTCGTCGGGCCCTCGGGCAGCGGCAAGACGCGGCTCCTCGACGAGGCCCTCGCGCGGCTACCGCCCACAGCGACCGTCGTACGAACGTCGTGTCACCCCCTCGAAGAGCTCCTCTTCCCCACCCTCGACAGCCTCGTCGACCAGATCGTCGAGCGCCTCGTGCGAGGCCGCGCGGGCCTCGAGGCCTCGCTGTCCGACCTCGACGGCGCGCTCGGGCAGATGTTCTCGAGCCTGCGCCCCCTGGTGGCCCCCTACGACGCGTCGGAGCCCGCGCCGCACCCGATGGAGCTCCGCCGACGGGCCGTGCGCGCCCTCCGCGCGCTCCTCGCGCGCCTCGCGGCGCGGGGGCCGCTGGTGCTCGTGGTCGACGACGCCCAGTGGGGCGACGAGGGCAGCTGGACCCTCCTGCGCGAGACCCTGAGCGAGGGCGACACGAGCGCGGTGCACCTCGTGGTCGCGAGCCGCGACGAGGTGCGCACCCTCCTCCGCGTGGCGCCGACGCGCACCCTCGGCCCGCTCGCGCCCGAGGCCTGCCGCGCGGTCTTCGCCCACGTCGTCGCCTCGCGCGGCGACGCGAACCCGCCGTCCTTCGACCGGGTCTGCGAGGTCGCCGCGGGCAACCCCATGGCCCTCATCGAGCTGTCGTCCGTCGCCAACGCCGCGGCCCTCTCGCACGCCTCGCACGCCACGTGGCTCATCGACGCGCTCACGGAGCGCATCGCGGCCGTCACCCCCGAGGCGCGGCGGCTCCTCACGCGCACCGCGGCGGCCGGCGAGCCCATCCCCGTGGCCTTCGTCACCGACGACCCCGCGGGCCTGCGGTGCCTCGAGTCGCTGCGGCGACACAGGCTGGTCGACTACGACACCGCAGGCCCCACGCAGACCGTCGCGTGCAGCTACGCGTGGGTGCGCGAGGCCGCCCTCGCCGTGGCCACCGAGCGCGAGCGGGCCGAACACCACGCGCACCTCGCCGCGCGCCTCATCGCCGCGTCGGGGGCGCCCGAGCGCGTCGTGGCGCACCTGCGCGCCGCGGGCGACGTCGAGCAGCTCCGGGCCTTCGCGCTCGCCGCGGCCGCGCGCGCCGAGGGGCGCCTCGATTTTCACCGCGCCGCGGAGTTCCTCGAGATCGCCGTGCGCGAGGGCCGCGACGCGGGGCGCGACACCACCCAACGCCTCGCCAGCACCCTCGAGTACGTCGGCCGGGGCCGCGAGGCCGCCGAGCTCTACGAAGCCCTCGCGCGCGGCGTCGAAGAGAGCGCCGAGGGCGAGGCGCTGCTGCGACGGGCCGCCGAGCAGCGCCTCTACGCGGGCGAGCACGAGCGCGGCGTCGACATCGTGCGCCGCTCGCTCGCCTCGCAGGGAGTGCGCCTGGTGACGCACCCGCTCCTGGCCTTCGCGCTCACCTTCCTGGGCGTGCTCCGGCTGCGCCGGCGCGGCATCGCGTACGCCCCGCCGCCGGGCGGCGCCTCGCCCGCCGATCGCACCCGCATCGACTCCCTCCGCAACGCGGTGCTCGGCCTCTCCATGACCGAGCCCGTGAGCTCCGCGGCGCTCCAGATGCTCCACCTGCGCCTCGCGGCCGAGCGCGGCACGCCGGCTCAATACGTACAGGCCCTGGGCATCCACGTGGTGCAGCGCGCGGGCTACGAGTACGACCCCGCGCAGACCAACCGCCTCGTGCGCGACGCCGAGTCGATGGCCGACGCGGTGCGCGACGACGGCGCGATGGGGCTCTTCTATCTCGCCGCGTCGGGGGCCGCGTGGGTCGAGGGCCGCTTCCGCGAGGCCCTGCACTACGCCGAGTGCGCCGCCGTCCGCCTCCGCGACCCGCGCGGCACCACGCAGTGGTGCGTCGACAGCCTCCAGATCGTGCGCGCCGCGGCGCGGTCGCACCTGGGGCAGTGGACCGCCATGCGCGCCACGCTCCGCGAGGCCCTCGCCGACGCGCGCGACCGCGACGACCTCTTCCTCGAGTCGAACCTCTGCGTGCGCTTCATGCCCCGGGTGCACCTCGCCGACGACCGCGCCGACCTCGCGCACCAGTCCCTCGACCGCGGCCGCGCGGCCTGGGACGGGCAGCGCTACGGGCTGCTCGATTTCTTCCTCCTCCTCGAGCGCGTCGACGTGCTGCTCTACCAGGGCGACCTCGAGGGCGCGGCGGCGCGCCTCGCGCCCGGGCTCCGCAAGGCGCGCCTCGCCATGATGCTCACGCTTCACTACCACCTCGGGCTCGCGCAAGAGATCATGGGCCGCCTCCACCTCGCGCGCGCTGCGCGGCGCGGCGACGCGCGCGCCCGACGCGCGGCCGCGCGGTGCGTGAAGGTCCTCGAAGCCGCGGGCTCGCCCG
>CAISKJ010001114.1 GCA_903885885.1 uncultured delta proteobacterium | reverse complement strand
CTCGCGGCGGTGATCGTGCCCGCGATGCACGACGGAGGCTTTCCCGCGCGCCGCGACGACGAGGCGCTCTGGGGCGACGCCGAGCGCGTGGCCGTGGCGCGCGCGATGAAGTTTCCCATCGAGCGCACGGGCACGCGCGAGTCGGAGACCTTGCTCCTCCTGGGCCTCATCGCGTCGGCGCGCGTCGAGGTGGCCGTGAGCCACGCGCGCCACGACGCCGGGGGGCGCGTGCTCACGCCGTCGCCCTTCTTCGGCGACCTGCAGCGCACCGCGGGGGTCACCGTCGAGCGCGTGCGCCGCGACCCGCTGGCGCGGTCGCGCAGGGTTCCGCCGCGAGGCCCCGAGCGCACGCTGCGCCTGCAGGCCCAGTGCAACGACGAGGAGCTCGCGGCGCAGCAGCTCGGCGCGGGCGTGCGCGAGGCGCTCGCCTCGGTGGCCACGCGGGCCGCCGTGGAGCGCTCGCGGCAGGAGTTCTTCGCGCGCGCCGACGGCCCCGGCGACCGGTACTCGGGGCGCATCGACCACGACCCCGCCCTCGTCGAGCGCCTGCGATTGAGGGAGTACGCGGGGCCGCGCAAGCCCCTCGCGGTGACCACCCTCGAGCGCGCCGCGCGCTGCGGGTACAAGGCCTTCGCGCTCGAGGTGCTGCGCATCGAGGAGCGCGCCGACGAGGCCGAGACCCTCGACGACAAGAGCCGCGGGCACCTGCTCCACAAGCTCCTCGAGTCGGGCCAGGAGGCCCTGCAAGAGACCCGCGCGATGGCCCCCACGGAGCGGTGGATGGCCGTGCGCGCCGCGCTCGACGACGCGGGCGCCGAGTTCGCGGTGCACGAGTCGCGGCTCAACGCGAGCCTCCTCGAGGCCGACCTGCGCGCGATCCGAAGGCAGGTCGAGCTGTGGCTCGAGCGGCGCATGAACGACCCCGCGGGCTGGCAGATGATCGAGACCGAGGTGGCCTTCGGGCCCCGTAAAAAATGGCCCGCGCTCGAGGTGTCCATGGGCGACGGCGAGCCCGTGGTGATCCAGGGTCGCATCGACGGCGTGGAGCGCTCGGGCGCGGCGCTCCGCGTGGTGGAGTTCAAGTCGGGCCGCGGCGACGGCTTTCGCAAGCGCCTCCAAGAGGGCGCGCTCGACACGCAGTTTCAGATGGTGGTGTACGCGGCGGCGCTCGAGCGCGCGCGGCGCGCGGGCGTGCTCGACGGCGACCCCGCGGCGGTCGACGGCATCTACGTGGGCTTTCGCGACCTCACCGAGCACGGCCTCCGCGACGCGCTCACGCGGCCGCGCAAGAAGGGCCCCGTGTTCGACATCGACGACCTCGTGGGCCGCGGCTCCGAGGGCGAAGGGCCCCTCGGCGAGTCCGTGCGCCGGGTGATCCTGCCGCTGCGCGCGGGGCACTTCGAACCGCGCCCGCGCGACTGCGATTTCTGCCAGTACCGCTCGCTGTGCCGCGTCGAGACGCACGACGGCCTCCTCGACGAGCACGGGGAGCCGCAGTGAGCTTCCGAGGGGAGTGACAGAGTATGACCGACCACGTGGGGATGCGCGGGTCGACGGGTCGCACGCGGCTCTTCGCGTTCGAGCGCAACGCGGTGGTGCGCGCGGGCGCGGGCACGGGCAAGACCGAGGCGCTCTCGACGGTGTACCTGCACCTCGTCGGGGGCCTCGCGTCGCCCGCGGTGTGGCCGCGCGGCGGCGTCGGCCCCGAGCGCATGGTGGCGCTCACCTTCACCGAGAAGGCCGCGAGAGAGATGCGCGAGCGCATCACCGAGGCGGTCACGCTCCTCGCGGCGGAGAAGCTCCCGCGGGCGCTGGAGTCGCCCGACGCCGCCGCGCGCCTCGACGCCGCGAAGCGCTGGGGCGCCCTGCGCGGGGTGACGCCCGCGGTGGTGGCGCGCGTGCTCGCGCTCGCCGACAGCGCGGCGCAGAACGGCCGCCCCCTCCCCGCGCCCGAGGCCTGGCAGCGCATCGCGTGGAGCCTCGGCGGCGCGCAGATCGGCACGTTTCACGGCTTCGCCGCGGGCCTCCTGCGCCGGGCCGCCGTCGACCTCGACCTCGACCCCGCGATCGGTGTCATCGAAGAGGAAGACGCCGACCGCCTCTTGCGCGCGGCCGCGCTCGGCGCGCTCTCCGACGCGGCGCAGCGCGACGTCGGCGCCGTCGTCGAGCTCATGGCCGCGGGCGGGGGATTGGGCGAGCGCGGCGACCGCGGGCTCGTCACGCTCGTCGCCGACCTCGTGCGCGCGCTCGACGAAGACGGGCTGCGCGCCGAGTCGCTCGCCCTCGCGGCGGCGGTCGAGCCCACCGACGTGCGCTCGTACATCGCGGCCGACACGCTCGCGCGCTTCGCCGCGGCCTGCGCCGAGGCGCCCGCGCTGCGCGACGACGGCACGGCGCAGCGCGTCCACGACCTCGCGCACATGATCGAAGACCTCGCCCCCATGACCTCGCCGGAGCGCGCCCTCGAGCGCGTGCGTCTCTTGCGCGAGCGGGGCCGCGGGGCCCTTCCGTCGCGCAACCGCACGCGCAAGCTCGAGCCCCTCGCCGACGAGGCGCGCGCGGCCGTCGCGGCCCTCCTGCAAGACGCCGTGTCGATCGTGTCGGTGCGCCTCGCCGAGGTCGCGCGGACCATTCTCGCCGACACGCAGCGGCGCTACGAGCGCGCCAAGAAGCAGCGCGCGGGCGTCGACTACAGCGACCTCATGCGCATGCTGCGCGACGGCCTGCGCGACCGCCCCGCGCTGCGCCGCGCCTACAAGGCCCGCTACGACGCGGTGCTCGTCGACGAGTTTCAAGACACCAACCGCGTGCAGCGCGACCTCTTGTACCTCCTGCGCGAGCGCCGCGACGCCGAGCGCCAGCTCGCGCCGGGGCAGTCGCTCACGGCGGCGGAGCTCGAGCTCACGGGGCTCCTCGTGGTGGGCGACGCCAAGCAGTCGATCTACGCGTTTCGCGGCGCCGAGGTGGCGGTGTTTCTCTCGACGGAGCGCGAGCTCGCCGAGGCCGGGGGCGAGCGCCTCGAGCTCACCGACAGCTTCCGCGCCCTCGACCGCGTGCTCGACGCGGTGAACCCCGTCACCGAGGCGCTCCTCACGGGCGCGACGGTGCACGCGACGGGGATGTACGAGCGCGCGCGCGACATGCTCGTGGCCACGGCCATGGGCGACACGCACGCGCGCGTCGAGCTGGCCCTCGTGCCCGGCGGCCGCGCCGACGACCAGCGCCGCGCCGAGGCCGAGACCATCGCGAAGCGCATCACCGAGCTCGCCACGCAGCAGGGCCACGGCCCCGGGTGGCGCGCCCCGCGCATGGACGAGATCGCCGTGCTCGTCCCCTCGTGGTCGCACCTCGAGCCCATCAAGCGCGCGCTGCAGGTGCGAGGCATTCCGTACACGCTCCGCGGCGGCCCGGGCTTCTGGGACCGCCGCGAGGTCGACGACCTCGTCGTGCTGCTCCGCTTCGTGGCGCAGCCCTCCGATCGGTTGAGCCTCGCGGCCCTCCTGCGCGGCCCCCTCGTGGGCCTCTCCGACGCGGGCCTGGGCAACCTCTTCGCCGTGGCCTCGGGCCTCGACGACATGCTCGACCCCCCGTCGTCGCTCCGCGCCGCGCTCGACGCCGACGACCGCGCGCGCCTCGACGAGGCCCGCGCCTCGCTGCGCCGCCTCGTGCGCTTCGGCCCCACGCTGGGGCCCCACGGCGTGCTGCGCCAGGTGCTCGCCGAGCGCGGCTACGCGGCGGTGCTCGCGCGGCTCCCCTTCGGCGCGCAGCGCGTGGCCAACGTCGACAAGCTCCTGAGCATCGCCGCGGCCGCGGAGGAGCGCGGCGGCGACGAGGCCGACCTCGCGGGCTTCGTCCACTACGTCGACCGCATGCGCGCGGCCGCGCAGCGCGAGAGCGAGGCCGACCTCGAAGACGCCGTCACGGGCAGCGTCAACGTGATGTCCATCCACGCCGCCAAGGGCCTCGAGTGGCCGGTGGTCTTCGTGGCGCAGACGTCGCGGAGGCACCCGCCGCGCGTCGATCGGGTGCTCTTCGACGAGGCCGGTCGGCTCGTGGCGCTGCCCGGCGGCGTCGAGGTGCCCGAAGGGTTTCGCGCCACGCGGCAGCGCGCCCACGCGGCCGAAGAAGACGACGGCCGACGGCTCCTCTACGTGGCCCTCACGCGCGCCCGCGACCTGCTCGTGGTGACGGGCCCCGACGGCGACGGCGAGGGCGAGTGGTCCGTGCTGCGCAACGCCCTGCTCGCCGAGGCGCCCTTCCGCGTGCGCGTGCTGCCGCCCGGCGACGCCGGCTCGCCCGTGCCCG
>CAISKJ010001113.1 GCA_903885885.1 uncultured delta proteobacterium | reverse complement strand
GCGCTCGGCCAGCGTGCGGATGCGCTCGCGGGCGCGGTCTTCGCCGTGCAGCTCTTCGGCGAGCGAGGCGAAGAGTCGGCAGTGGCGCGCCTCGGAGGCGAAGAGGTCGTGGTACCAGGCGCGGAGCTCGGGCGTCGGCGCGTGCTGCGAGAGCAGTTGAAAGCGCTCGCACGAGCGCGCCTCGATGATCGACGCGACGGCGAGGCGGTCGAGCAGGGGCTCTCCCTTGCGGTCGTCGAGGGCGCGGCGCAGCGCGCGGGCGTAGGCGTCTTCGTCGGGCGGGCGCGCCGAGAGGCCGCGGCGCGCGAGCGCGTCGTGCACCTGACCGACGTGCGACAGCTCCTCGCGGGCCAGCTCCGCGAGCTCGCGCACGAGGCGCGGGTGGTACACGTAGCGGGTGACGAGGGCCGTCGCGTTCGACGCGGCCTTGAGCTCGCAGTGCAGGTGGTCGACGAGCACGGCGTCGAGGTCGCCGAGCGCGACGTCGACCCAGCGGGGATCGGTAGACGAGACGAGTGCGAGCATCGGTGCTGCGCTTATAGCGCCGACGGGGGCCGCTGGACATTCTACGACATGGCGGGTATAGACCGCGCGCCACCGTTCGTTCGGCCACCGTCACGCGACCCGCTCGCGCGACGCGCTCCGCGTGTCTCCCGCCGCTCTCGCGGGTTCTCCGCAACGTCCGACCGACACCCTTCATCACGCTTCGCGCGCGCATCGCCCCTTCGGAGCGATCGTGGCCCGCGCGAGCGCCCCGTCGCGGGCGCAAGGACCTCACCGCACTCCCCATGTCATTCGAATCCCTCGGACTCTCCGCGCGCCTCGTTCAAAACGCCCTGCGCGCGGGCTACACCGCCCCGACGCCCATTCAGACCGCCGCGATCCCCGTGGCGCTCACGGGCCGCGACGTGCTCGGCTGCGCGCAGACCGGCACCGGCAAGACCGCCGCCTTCGTGCTCCCCACGGCAGACCGCCTCGCGCAAGACCCCACGGGCATCGCCCTCGTGCTCGCCCCCACGCGCGAGCTCGCCCAGCAGATCGCCGAGTGCGTGCGCACGCTCTCGGGCGCCAACACCCGCGTGGCGTGCATCCTCGGCGGCGCCTCCATGGGCCAGCAGATGCGCGACCTGCGCGCGTCGCCGCAGTGGATCATCGCCACCCCGGGCCGCCTCATCGACCACCTCGAGCGCGGCTCGCTGCGCCTCGGCGCCGTGAAGGTGCTCGTGCTCGACGAGGCCGACCGCATGCTCGACATGGGCTTCGCGCCGCAGCTCAAGCGCGTGCTCGCGATGGTGCCCACGGAGCGCCAGACGCTCCTCTTCTCGGCCACGATGCCCGGCACCGGCGACCCCGGCTGGCGCGAGATCGTGAAGGTCGGCCTGCGCGACCCGGCGCGCGTCGCCGTCGATCCGCCGCGCGTGGCGGCCCGCGCCGAGCAGGGCCTGTGGCTCGTCGACCAGGCCTCGAAGACGCCCGCGCTCCTCACCCTCCTCAAGGGCGAGACGGGCAGCGTGCTGGTGTTCACCCGCACCAAGCACCGCGCCGACCGCGTGGCGCGCCAGCTCGCGCAGTCGGGCGTGTCGTCCGATCGCATCCACGGCGACCGCACGCAGAGCCAGCGCGAGCGCGCCCTCGCTGACTTTCGCGCGGGCTCGGTGCGCGTGCTCGTGGCGACCGACATCGCCGCCCGCGGCCTCGACGTCGACGGCGTCGCCCACGTGGTCAACTACGACCTCCCGACGGACCCTGAAGACTACGTGCACCGCATCGGGCGCACCGCGCGGGCGCAGCGCTCGGGCCGCGCCACCTCCTTCGTGATGCCCGAAGAGACGCCCTCGCTGCGCCTCATCGAGCGCCTCGTGGGCGAGCGCCTCCCGCAGCTCCTCGACCGCCGCAGCGAGTTCCCCGCGCCGCCGCCCCTCCCGCCGCGCACCGACGCGATGCGCAGCAACAGCGCCCCGGCTCCGCGCGCGAGCGCCGCGCCGATGCAGCAGGTTCGCCGCCCGCCGCCCCCGCGCT
>CAISKJ010001112.1 GCA_903885885.1 uncultured delta proteobacterium | reverse complement strand
GGTGCCCCGAGGTGCGGTCGACGGTGAGCACCGAGCCGCGCGCGTCGGTCATGAGGCACGCGGTGTCGGGGCAATGCGGGAGGCCCAGCGTGTGGCCGACCTCGTGGATGCAGGTGGTGACCATGCGACGGCTCGCCTGCGCCGCGTCGCGCGCGGTGCGACGGCAGCGCCACGTCGAGATGACGCAGGCGCGTCCGCCGAGGTCGCCGAGGCCGAGGATTCCCCAGTCGTAGGCGCCGTGCGCGGTGGTCGAGATGTCGACCTCGGTGACGCCGAGGATGCGCGTCGCAGGCGCTCGCATCTGCGGTCGCATGAAGTCGAGGAGGCGCTCGGCGCGAGACCTCCGCCGCGGCGCGTAGAGGGCCGTCGAAGGGAGCGAGAGGGCTCCGACGCGCAGCACCGACACGTGGAGCTCGGCGACGAGCCCGCGCTCGATCTCGTCGAGGAGCGTCGGCTGAAACGGGCCGATGGGCGCGAGGGCGACGGTGACCTGCGTCGCGAGGGTCTGCGCCTCGAGCGAGCGCGCGGCGACGGTCACGAATCCGGGGATCAGACTCAGCACCTCGCGTCGTCGCATCGCAGTCGCCGACGATCGCACGGCGCGCGACGGATGTTGAGCCTCGTTGTGCCCCACGCACGACGCGAGCCTTCGCGGCCCCGATCGCGGATCTGCGCCTTGTCGGGGATGCGCGGAAGGGCTCTTCTAACGTCACGACGCTTGTTTCGTAGCGTTCCATCGAGCCCTCGCAGCGATAGTCACTGGATCGAACCTCAACCGCCGTCAGGTTCACGCTGGGGCGGCACACACCATCACGGCGCCAAATGGGCAGTCTGTCCGGCATCGCTGTACGACGAACGCCCTCACCGTCGCCGCACGGCCCGTTCGTGCGCTCCGCCCACGTGCTCCAGCCCTTTCAAGGTGTGTAGGAAGGCGGCTCACACACGCCGGAGGTCGCCCCGCGAGGGGGCTCCTGAACGTTTCGCGCGCTGCGCGATCGATCGGCTCATCGCAGGTGGTAGGGAGCGAAGCCCGCACTCACGGGCGACAGGATTCACGGGCAGCAGCCGGCGGCGGTCACGAGGCCGTGGGCGGTGGCCGCGCGGGCGTGGCGCGACGTCCTCACGGCCGTCGGCTGTGATCGGAGCGGTTGTGAGCGCGGCAAACGTGGGCGCGTGGTGGTTGGTGGAGGCGTACGCGCAGCGCGCGAAACGTTCAGGAGCCCCCTCGCGGGGCGACCTCCGACGTAAAGCCCGGGCTGAGGGGGCCCAACGCCCCCGAATCCCGGCGTGAACCAGGCGTCTTGCTACACACCTTGAAAGGGCTGCCCACGTGCTCGAGCGCTCTGCCAGTGCGATCCAGCGCTCTGCCCGCGCGATCCAGTGCTCTGCCTACGCGATCGAGCGCTCTGCCAGTGTGTTCCAGCGCTCTGCCTACGCGATCGAGCGCTCTGCTATCGCGATCGAGCGCTCTGCCATCGCGATCGAGCGCTCTGCCATCGCGATCGAGCGCAAGGTCGCAGCAAGCCGATCCTCTGTCTGGTGGATCTGGCAGCCTGCGCGAACGAGCTTGCGACTCGCGCGCGCATCTGGCGCACTCTTGCGACGAGGAGGACGTTTCGCGATGGCAACACCGAAGAAGACATCTCGCACCGCACCGAAGAAGAAGGCCGCCGCCGCACCGAAGAAGAAGGCCGCCGCCGCACCGAAGAAGAAGGCCGCCGCCGCACCGAAGAAGTCGGCGGCTCCCGCTGTGAAGCCGTCGCGCAGCCACTTCGAGGACAAGAAGCCCGACGCGCCCGTCGAGGCGGTGATCACGCATGCGCGCAACCTCTCGCAGCAGATGCGCATCGATGCGATGGAGCTCGCGCGCGCCAAGGTGATGCCCGCCGACGCCGTGCAGATCGACTTTCTCCGCGACGCCCTCGACGGCGCGCAGCGATCGTGGACCACCACGCGAGACGCGCGCGCGACCGGCGCCCTGGCCGCCGCGCGCACGCCGCTCCGCGCGGGGCGCGACCAGCTCTATCAGGCGCTCCGCACCTTTGTGGAAGAGGGCCACGCCACGCACAAGACCCTCGACGACATCGGCGACGTGCAGGGCGACGACGACCTCGTCGAAGACACCACACGGCTCCTGGCGCTCGCGAAGAAGCACCGGCGCGACCTCGAGGGCACCGACGTGACGACGGCGCGTGTCGACGAGGTGCGCGCCGCCCACGACGCCTTCAAGGCCGCCCGCGGCGGACACCGCGACGACGCCGAGACCGGCGACGCGACGAGCGCCCAGTCGGAGAGCGAGTCGCTCCGCAAGGCCCGCCGCGCGCGCAACGTGGCCTTCTGGACGCTCGCGACGCTCGTGCGCACGGTCTGCAAGCGCGGGCAGTACGCCTTTCGCGACGACCGCGAGAAGCGCGCGATGTACACGCTCTATCACGCCAGCGCGACGCCCGCCGACGCTGGCGCCGCAGCGCCGAAGCCGCCTGCCCCCCAGGGCTGAATTCGTCTCCGGGACAAGGGTGTGGCTCTTTTCCGGCGCCGCTCGGGCGGGGACAAGCCCCGCCCCTACGAAGATCGGCGTCTGTAGGGGCGGGGCTCGTCCCCGCCCGGTATGCGCCGAAGAAGAGCCGCACCCCTCGCCGTCAGCCCGTCCCGACGCCCTCGGACGCAAAAGAGCCACACCCCCCGGACAACCCGCATCGCGCATGACTGCGCCGCCGACGGAGGCACCCACCGGGCACGACCGCGCGAGGCGGGTGGCGCTCAGGCGTAGACGCTCACGCGGGTGCCGCGCGGCGGCGTGGAGCGCTCGTGCTTCGTGTACGCGAGGCGCACGGGCGACTCGGCGTCGCGCCACGCGTCGGGGTCGGGCGCAACGGAGCGCAGCGCGTAGTAGCCCGCGCTCGCCGCGAGCTGCGCGAAGGCCGCGACGGGGTCGACGCCGTAGGTCGGCGGGAGGAGCACCGGCTGCAGGTCGTCGTAGAAGCGCGGCCCGACGGGCTGCGGGCGATCGCC
>CAISKJ010001111.1 GCA_903885885.1 uncultured delta proteobacterium | reverse complement strand
GCGCGCCGCGTCGCGCGCGCACATCACGGCCACCTGCTCGATGGGGCGGTAGAGGTCCGAGGGCACCGCGAGGCTGTCGCCCGCGGTCACCGCGACGCGCGGCACAATGGCGGCCTGCGCGGTGTTGGCGCGGAGCATCTCGAGGCTCTGGCGCGCGGTGTCGGTGAACACGAGCCGCGAGGCGACGGTCTGGTAGAGGCCGAGGCTGTTGAGCACCTGCACGGCGGCGCGGCCGAAGGGGCTCGCGTCGGGGTTGAGCACGGCGATGCGGCCGTAGCGGAGGTCGGCGAGGTTCTGCACGGCGTCGGCGCGCGGCGCGCCCCGCGCGGTGACCAGCACGAGGGTGGCGAAGCCCGCGAAGGTGCGCGAGAGGTCTTCGCAGCGGCGCAGCGAGACGAGACGACCGACCTGCGAGGTGTCGGGCGTGACGAGCACGTCGAAGCGGGCAGACGCGCCCTCTTGCATCTGCTGCGAGAGCGATTCAGACGGGGCGAAGGTGTAGGTCACCCCCACCGATTCGTTCTGGGTGAACTCGGGGCCGAGGGCTTCGAACGCGGGCGCGAGGTCGGCGGCCACGGCGACGCGCAGCGTGAGCGAGGGCTCGCGACGGCATGCGGCCGCGAGCCCCAGCGCGACGAGCGCCAGGGAAGCGAAACGCAGCGAGAGCAGACGGCGTCGCATCGGCGCCCCCTCGCAATGCCACGAAACGCCCACCATGGGGAGGCTCTTCGTGCGCGAAACGCGGGGGAGGGGTGAGCGCCGGGGCGCAGGTGTCCGTCGACAGGGCGGTGCGCGAGGTGGTATTTCCGCGCGCATGACGTCGGAGCGATCTTCGAAGGAAATCGTGCGGGAGAACCGCGAGTACACCCTCTTCTCGTGGTCGGTTCAGGGCTCCCTCGACCCGATTCACATGACGGGGGGCGCGGGGTCGTGGTTCTCCGACGGGGAGGGCAACCGCTGGCTCGACTTCAGCGCGCAGCTCATCAACCTCAACGTCGGTCACCAACACCCGAAGATGCTCGCGGCGATCAAGAAGCAGGTCGACGAGCTGTGCTTCGCGGGCCCGAGCTTCGCCACCGAGCCTCGCGGCCTGCTGGGCAAGAAGCTCGCAGAGGTCACGGGGCTCAAGAAGTCGTTCTTCACCCTCGGCGGCGCCGAGGCCAACGAGAACGCGATGAAGATCGCGCGGATCATCACCGGCCGCGACAAGATCATCACCCGCTACCGCTCGTACCACGGCGCCACGATGGGCGCGATGACGGCCTCCGGCGACCCGCGGCGCCTCCCCGTCGAGCCCGGCATCCCCAACATCGTGCGCGTGTTCGACCCGTACTGCTACCGCTGCCCCTTCGGGCAGAAGGTCGAGAGCTGCCACCGCGAGTGCGTCTCTCACATCGAAGAGATCATTCAGTTCGAGGGGCCCAACAACATCGCGGCCATCATGGTCGAGGGCATCACGGGCTCCAACGGCCTGCTCATTCCGCCCGACGACTACTACCCGAAGCTCCGCGCGCTCTGCGACAAGTACGGCATCCTCCTCATCGACGACGAGGTGATGGCGGGCTTCGGCCGCACGGGCACCTGGCTCGCGACGCAGCACTACGGCATCAAGCCCGACATCGTCACCTGCGCCAAGGGCCTCACGAGCGGCTACATGCCCCTCGGCGCGGTGATCGTCTCCGAGAAGATCGCCGAGCACTTCGAGAAGAACATGCTCTGGGGCGGGCTCACGTACTCGGGCCACCCGGTGTGCTGCGCGGCCGCCGTGGCCAACCTCGACGTGTACGAAGAGGAGCACATCTTCGACAACGTGAACGCCCAGGGCGCCTACCTCAGCGAGCGCCTCCACGCGATGAAAGACGCGCACCCCTGCGTCGGCGACGTGCGCTCCATCGGCCTCTTCAGCGTGATCGAGCTCGTGCGCGACAAGGCCACGAAGGAGCCCCTGGCGCCCTTCAACGGCACCTCGCCCGAGATGACGAAGCTCGCGGGCCACCTCAAGGCGCAGCACCTCTACGCCTTCTCGCGCTTCAACATGCTGTGGGTGTGCCCGCCCCTCGTGATCAACCGCGACGAGCTCGCCCAGGGCCTCGACATCATCGACGCGGGCCTCACGCTCGTCGACGGCCTCCTCAGCGCGTCGCGCTGAATCCCCGCGCGTCGGGCCCCGCCGGCCCGTCGCGCTTTCACTCCCACGCCAGACGTCGCGCGGCGATCACCCGATCGCGAGGGGCTTCGCACGCGCGAAGGCGCGCGTGCACACAAGAACGTGGTGACCAGAAATGACAGCGGCCCCGCAGAGGAAGCGATTCCTCTACAGGGCCGATGATCACGCTGACGAGGGCTCAGCGATTGGAGGCGTGGCTCACTCGAGCTCGTTGCTGATGGCGATCTGCGAGCCCTGGACTTCGCCGTTGGCGTAGAGGCCCGTGCGCTCGAAGGTCG
>CAISKJ010001110.1 GCA_903885885.1 uncultured delta proteobacterium | reverse complement strand
CTTTGGATTCGCGAGCCGATGCCCTGCGCGAGCTGGCGGCCCGTCCAGCGTGAGGCGTTCGCGTCGAGGCGCTCGATCGCCACGATGTCGTGAAACGACTCGTCGCGCGCGAGCTCGGCGCGCCACGCGGCCACCGGCATGCGGCCTGAGGGGGCGAAGGCGCCCGCGACGTCGATGGCGGTGCCGAGCGTGGTGACCTGCTCCGGGGGACGCTCGGTCCAGCGGGGCGCGGCCGCGACGGGCTGCTTGTGCGAGCGGCGCTCGGGCTCGACGGTGACGCCCTGGCCCGGGCGCAGGAGGCACTCGTCGTGGCCG
This sequence comes from uncultured delta proteobacterium, assembly GCA_903885885.1. Lineage (GTDB taxonomy): Bacteria > Myxococcota_A > Polyangia > Polyangiales > CAISKJ01. The sequence goes on along the minus strand of CAISKJ010001110.1, from coordinate 6,301 downwards.
ACGCGCACGAGCATGCGCCCGTGATGCGCCGACACGCGGGTGAAGTTGTCCGAGCCCGTGCCGACCTCGATCACGCCGTCGCCGCGGCGCACGCTCACCGACGCGCCGCGCGTGTCGATGAGGAAGGGCTCGCTCTGCGTGCCAGGCGTCGATGCGCGCAGGGTGCCCGCCTCGAGGGTGGTCACCGTCGACGAGGCGTTGCCCGAGGGCGCGGCGAAGGCCGTGAGGCGCGCGCCGGGCATGAGCGTGAGCGACACGCCGTCGGCGCGCACCAGGTTGGCGAAGCCGTCGTCGCCGACGCGAATGCGAATGCCGCGGCCCACGACCTCGCCGGCGTGCGCGGGGCGCGGGCGGCCGAAGGTGCCGGCCTCCACCACGTCGACGGTGCCGTGCATCGAGGTGAGGGTGAACTCCATGGGCCCTGCGGCGCTCTGCGCGGCGGTGGTCGACGCGCGCCCGTGGCGATGGCTTCGCGCGCTGTGCGCCTGTGACCACGCGGCGGGGGTCGACATCACGAGGGCGAAAATGAGGGCTGCCGGGCTGCGCATGGATACCAAAGCCTCCTGTCGACCCGCGCGGGCGCCTCGGTGGGCCGCGTCGTGTCGTCGAGCAGTTCATCGGCGGGTGCGGGCGAGACTTGAGGCGTGTTCCGACGAAAAGGTGCGACACTCCGCCGCCCACGTGACTACGAAGACCGTCGAAGAACACCTCGCAGACCCCGGTTACACCCCGTCGATCAAGCACGCGAAGCGGCTCCTGGAGCTGATCGCGGGCGACGAAGACACCGCCGCGAAGGCCGCCCGCGCGCTGCTCAAGCTCGGCGACGCCGTCGTGCCGCGGGCCGTCGAGGCCTTCGCGCCCGCGACGCCGCCGCTGCGCGCGCGCCTCGTCGACCTGTGGAGCGATTTCGCCCAGCAGGGCGTGCGTGTCGAAGAGCTCCGCGCCCTGCTCCTCGCGACGCTCGGCGACGCCGACGCCAAGTCGCGCCGCAACGCGGTGATCGCGCTGGCCCACCACGAGGCGCCCGAGGTCGAGCGCGCGCTGCTCGATTACTGGCGCAGCGAAGAGCGGTCGGACCATCGCCGCTCGGTGGCGCGCTCGCTCTCGCGCGTGGGGGCCGAGGCCTCGCTGGCGCTCCTGCGTGTGGCCCCCATCGACGACCCCGAGCTCGCCCGCGCGTGCCGCGAGGCGGTGCTCACGCTCGAGCGCCGCGCGGTGCGCGCGCACGACTCTTCCATCGATGGCGGCGCCGCGCCGGAGCGCGACCGCGCCCTCGTGGCCCACTGCCGCAAGGGCGTCGAAGAGCTCTGCCGCGCCGAGTTCGAAGCGTCGTGGAAGGCGCGCGTGCTGGGCCCGGGCCGCGTCGAGGTCTCGCTGCGAAGGCCCCTCGGCGAGGTGTTTCGCGCGCGCACCATGACGTGGATGGGCTTCGAACTCGCGCCGCGCCCCATCGGCAAGCGCGACATCGCCGAGCTCCTCGCCGAGGTGATCACCTCGGAGGAGGCCCTCACCGTGCTCCGTCGCTTTACGCGCGGCGCGGTGCGCTACCGCATCGAGTGGGCGGGCGCGGGCCACCGCCGCGGCGCGACGGCCCGCGTCGTCGACCTCGTAGCGCGCGCGCAGCCCACGCTCATCAACGACCCGCGCGAGAGCACCTGGGAGGTCGTGGCGCTCGAGCGCAACGCGCAGCTCCTCGTCGAGCTGGTGCCCAAGCGCCTCGACGACCCGCGCTTCGCGTACCGTGTCGGCGACGTGCCCGCGGCGTCGCACCCGACGCTCGCGGCGGCGCTCGTGCGCGTGGCGGGCGCGCAGGCCAACGACGTCGTGTGGGACCCCTTCGTGGGCTCGGGCATGGAGCTCTGCGAGCGCGGCCTCGCGGGCCCCTACGCGAAGCTCCTCGGGCGCGACCACGACGCCCGGGCGGTCACCGCCGCGCAGGCCAACCTCGCGGCCGCGAAGCTCGCGCGCTTCGAAGTGACCCGCGGCGACGCGTTCGAAGACGCGCCGAAGGGCGTCACGCTCATGGTGACCAACCCCCCGCTCGGCAACCGCGTGGGCTTCGGCGAAAACGTGAGCGAGATGCTCGAGCGCTTCGTCGGGCACGCCGCGCGCTCGCTCGCGCCGCGCGGCCGCATGGTGTGGGTGTCGCCGATCCCCGTTCGCACCGAGCGCGCGGCCGTGGCCGCGGGGCTGCGCGTCACGTACCGCCAGCGCGTCGCGTTGCCGGGCTTCGACACCGAGATTCAGCGCTACGACAAGCCCTGAGACCCGTCGCTCAGCCCTTCACCACGATCATGGGCTCGAGGCGTGCGACCCTGCGCGCGAGGCCCGCGCGCGCCACCACGTCGACCACGTCGGCCACGTCTTTGTAGGCCTCGGGCATCTCCTCGACGATGGCGTTCACGCTCGCCGCGCGGAGCGTGATGCCCTTCGCGTTGAGCGCCTTGAGCACCGCGGCGCCCGTGCTCGCCTTCTTCGCCGCGGCGCGCGCGAGGAGCCGCCCGGCGCCGTGGCACGCGCTGCCGAAGGTCTCGTCCATCGCGCCCTGCAGGCCCGCCATGACGTAGCTGTAGCGCCCCATGTCGCCGGGGATGATCACGGGCTGACCGACGTCGCGATACCGCTCGGGCAGGAGCGCGTGGCCCGGCCCGAACGCGCGCGTCGCGCCCTTGCGGTGCACGCACACGCGACGGAGCGCGCCGTCGACGATGTGCTCCTCGAACTTCGCGATGTTGTGGCACACGTCGTAGAGGAGCGATGCGCCCACCGCGTCGCGGCTGCGGTCTGTCGACTTCGCGAGCGCGCCGAGGGCCTTGTGGGCGATGAGCGCGCGGTTCACGAACGCGAAGTTCGCCGCGGCCGCCATCGCGCGGAGGTACCGATCGGCCTCGGGGCTCCCGAGCGGGGCGCACGCGAGCTGCTTGTCGGGCAGCTCGATGCCCGCGCTCTTCGAAGCGCGGAGCATCACCGCGAGCAGCTCCTCGCACACCGCGTGGCCCAGGCCCCGCGAACCGGAATGGACGAGTAATGTCACGGCCCCGAGGCGCAGCCCGAAGCGCTCGGCGAGGGCCTCGTCGTAGATCTCGGCGACGCGGTCGACCTCGAGAAAGTGGTTGCCGCCGCCGAGGGTGCCGAGCTGCTGCCCGCCGCGCTCGCGCGCCCGATCGCTCACGAGCGAGGGCTCGGCGAGGCGGAGGCAGCCGCCCTCCTCGATGGACCCGAGGTCGTCTTCGTCGGCGAGGCCCGCGTTGACGAGCGTGCGCGCCCCCTCGGCGAGCATCGCGTCGAGGTCGCCGAGGCGCGGGTCGCGCTTCGCCGTCACGGTGCCCGCCGGCACGGCGAGCTGGAGGGCGTCGGCGATGCGGCCGCGCGCGGCGTCGACGGCGTCGGCCTCGAGCGCCGTGGTGTGCAGCCGCACGCCGCAGTTGATGTCGTAGCCGACGCCGCCGGGCGAGACGACGCCGCCCCTCTCGGGATCGAAGGCCGCCACACCGCCGATGGGGAAGCCGTAGCCCCAGTGGAAATCGGGCATCGCGAGGGCGGCGCCCACGATGCCGGGCAGCGTGGCCACGTTGGCGACCTGCGCGATGCACGGGTCGTCGTGGAGCGAGGTCATCATCGCGGCGTCGGCGAAGACGCGGCCCTCGACGCGCATGGCGCCTTGCATGGGAATGCGCCACCGAACGGCGTCGATCGCTTCGAGCTTGTACTTCATGGGAGTGGGTCTGCGAGTCGGAGAAGAGCGTGAGGCGGGGCGCGTGTGATAGCACCTCTGCGCCGCTGCGCTACACGTCGACGACGACCTGCGCGCGCCACGACCCGTCGGGCTGCGCGCCCACCTCGAGCGCGTGCCACGTCACGGCCTTGAGGGCGCTGCGCATCGCGTGGCGCGACTCGTCGAGGTGCTCGCCGAAGAGCACGCCGCGCACGGCCTCGCCGTCGTCGAGCACCACCGCGCGCCGCAGGGCGAGGCGCCCCGCGTCGAGGTGATAGAGCACCTCCGACAGCCACGCGAACACGCGCTCGTCGTCGGTGGCGTCGGCGTCGAGCACAATCGAGACGGGCACCGCGCGCAGCGCGACCACCGACGCGGGATCGACCACGAGCGCGCCCATCGCCTCGGTGGCGGCGGCGAGCAGGTCGGCGCGGTCTGCCGCGCGCGTGACGAAGCCCTCGTCGGCGGTGTGCTCCACATCGTCGCGCGAAAACGCTTCTGCGAAGGGGCGCGCGCGCAGCGTGGGGTCGCGCTCGACGGCGTCGAGGGCGCGGGCGAGGGGGGCGCCGTCGCGCGGGTCGCGCGCGTCGGGGCACAATGCGACCAGTGGGCGCAGCGCAAACTCGCGGCGCGCGAGCTCGGCGTGCGGCACCGTGAGCGTGGGAGAGCGATGCGCCACGCCGTCGATCCAGAGCACGTCGAGGTCGAGGGTGCGGGCGCCCCATCGCACGCGCCGCTCGCGACCGAGGGTGCGCTCAATGGAGAGGAGCGCGTCGAGCAGCGCCTCGGGGTCGAGCGCGCTCCGCAGGCGCACCGCGGCGTTGAGGTAGCGCGCCTGCGGCGGGCCCACGGGGGCGGTCTCGTAGAGGTCGGAGCGCGCGCGCACCGCGACGCCCGGCGTCGCTGCGAGCAGGTCGACGGCCGCGCGGAGCAGCGCCTCGCGGCTCCCGATGTTCGAGCCCAGGCCCACGATCACGTCACGCGCGCCGTCCATCACGGTTCTCCTTGCGACACGGGTTGGGTGCTATCACTCCCCGCGTGTCGTTACGAAGGATCCATAACCCGGGCGTGCCCGTCGCGTTGAAGTTTGGCGGCCTCGAGCTCGAGGCCTTCTCCATTTCGGGCCTCGCCACGTACGTGCTCGCGCCCGCCTTCGACGCGTGCTTCGACCTGGGTCACTGTCCTGTCGAGGCGACGAAGCTCCGCAACGTGTTCCTCTCGCACGCGCATCAAGACCACGCGGGCGGTGTGCCGCGACACTTCTCGCTGCGCGCGATGTTCGGCGCGCGTCCGTCGCGCGTCTACTGCCCCGCCGAGAGCGCGGCGGCCCTCTGCGACGTGCTCCGCGCGTGGGAGCGCCTCGAAGACAAGCCCGCCGTCGAGATCGACGCCCACGTGCGAGGCCTCGCCCCCGGCGACACCGTCGACCTCGGCCGCCGATACACCGTGCGCGCCTTCGACGTGGTGCACCGCATCGCCTCCCTCGGCTACACCGTGATCGAGAACCGCAGGGTGCTGCGCCCCGCGTACCGGGGCCTCCCCGGCGTCGCGGTGCACGCGGCGCGGCTCCGCGGCGAGATCGTCTCCGAGGACCATCCGCACCCGGTGTTCACCTACGTGGGCGACCACACCGCCGAGACGCTGCGGCGCCACCCCGAGCTGGGCCAGAGCGACGTGCTCTTCCTCGAGGCCACGCACCTCGCCGACACGCATCGCAGTACGAGCGCGCGCTACGGGCACACGCACCTCGACGACCTCGTCGACGTCGCCCGCGAGGTGCCCGAGGCGCTCGCGAGCCCCCACATCGTGCTCAAACACTTCAGCATGAAGTACGACGAGCGCGACATTCGCAAGGCCGTCGCCGCGCTGCCGGCCGACCTCCGGCGCCGCGTCACCGTGCTCCTCGAAGACTGATCCCGCGGGCGGTGACTTCCGCTATCCTCGCGCGCCTATGCAGAAGGTGCTCATCACGGGTGCGGCGGGCTTCATCGGACATCACCTTGCGATCGCCTGGCGTCGGCGCGGGGCGGCGGTGGTCATCGTCGACAATTTTCGCACGGGCAAGCGCGAGAACCTCGACGAGATCTTGGCCGCCGTGGGGCGCGAGCACGTCACCTTCATCGAGGGCAGCATCACCGACCGCGCGACCATGCTGCGCGCCGCCGAGGGCTGCAGCGTGGTGCACCACCTCGCCGCGATGGTGAGCGTGCCCGAGTCCGTCGCGCGCCCCGACGAGTGCGTCGAGATCAACGTCAACGGCACCCTCAACGTGCTCGAGGCCGCCAGGCGCCACGGGGCCTCGCGCGTGGTGCTCGCTTCGAGCTCGGCGGTGTACGGCGACGACCCGCGCAGCCCCAAGACCGAAGACATGGCCCCGTCGCCGCTCACGCCCTACGGCATCACCAAGCTCGATGGGGAGTACTACCTGCGCATGTACGCCAACCTCCACGGCGTGCCGACGGTGAGCCTGCGGTTCTTCAACGTCTTCGGCCCCCGGGAATATTACAAAGGACATGCCTCCAGCATGATTTATCAGCTCGCGCTTAAAATGATGGAAGGCCATCGCCCCCGCATCTTTAAATGGGG
>CAISKJ010001109.1 GCA_903885885.1 uncultured delta proteobacterium | reverse complement strand
GCTGCCGCGCGGCGGCCGGCGCGAAGCCCGCGTCGGCGGGGGCCGGGTCTTGCAGCGCGAGCGCGGGCGCCGCGCAGAGGCACAGCGCGAGCGCGATGAGAATCCCCGACGTACGCATGGTGGCGAAGAGTGCCCAATGGGGCGACGGCTGTCCATGCGCGCCGGGAGCGGCGTTCACCACACGCGGTGCGGCCGCGCACCACACGCGGTGAAGGCGCACGAAGGGCTGTCGGATAGCCTACCGACGGATCGCGCCGAGGCGGCCGCGCTGATAGTCGCGAATGGCCTCTTCGATCTCGGCCTGCGTGTTCATCACGAAGGGCCCGTGCCACGCCACGGGCTCGTTGAGCGCCACGCCCGCGAGGAGCAGCAGCTCGGCCCCCTCGCGCGCGTCGGAGGGCACCGCGAGGCGCACCGCGCCGTGGCCCGCCATCACCGCGAGCTGGCCGTCGCGCAGCGAGCGCGCCCCATCGCCCACCGTGGCAGACCCGCGAAACACGTACACGTACGCGCGCATCGCGTCGGGCAACGCCACGTCGACGGACGCACCGGGCGCGAGCGTCCAGTGGTGGTAGGCGATGGGCGTGCGCGTCTCGATCGCGGCGCTCACGCCGAGGGCCTCGCCCGCGACCACGCGCACCGTCGCGCGCCCGTCGGCGCTCGTCGCGGTGGGGATACGCGCCGCGGGGATCTCCTGGTACCGCGGCGCCATCATCTTGTCGCGCGCGGGGAGGTTCACCCACAGCTGAAACCCGTGCACCGTGCCGCCCTCGGCGCGCATGCGCTTCGACGGCATCTCGGAGTGGACCACGCCGCGCCCCGCGGTCATCCACTGCACGTCGCCGGGCCCGAGGGCGCCGCGGTGCCCCGCCGAGTCTTCGTGCTCGACCTCGCCCGCGAGAATGTACGACACGGTTTCGAAGCCCCGGTGCGGGTGGTCGGGCGCGCCCACCGCCTGCCCCGGCGCGTACGTGATGGGGCCCATCTCGTCGAGCATGAGAAAGGGGTCGGCCTGCGCGATACCCCGTGTAGGAAAGGGCCTGCGCACGATGAAGCCCGCGCCCTCGCGCTGCCGATGCGCCGTGCTCACCTGCTCGACCGTTCGCTGCTGTGTGCTCATGAGCGCAAAGCAATCGTCACCGGGAGGGCCCCGCGGCAGATCGCGTTCGCGCGACGCCCCGGGTGCCCGCGCGCGCCGCGAACCCAAAGCGCACCCTCGCTGGCTCTGAGCCCACGCAAGGAGCGCAGCGAGAGCCATGGACATCGAAGTCACGTTTCCGGGTGGTAAGCGGGTCGACGCGAAGGTGGGCGAGTTTGTGGTGCAGACCGATCAGCCCGTCGAGCTCGGCGGCGCGGGGAGCGCGATCGCGCCCTTCGAACTGTTTCTGGCCTCGCTCGCCACGTGCGCGGGCATCTACGCGCTGGGGTTCTGCCAGGCGCGCAAGCTGCCCACCGAGGGGCTCAAGCTCACGCAGCGCTACGCGCTCGACGCCGAGACGAAGCTGCCCGCGAAGGTGTCGATCACGCTGCAGCTCCCCGACGGGTTTCCCGAGATGTACCGCGGCGCGATCGTGCGCGCGGTCGAGGGCTGCAAGGTGAAGAAGACGGTGCTCTCGCAGCCCGTCTTCGAAGTGTCCGCGCTGCCGCCGAGGGACGTCGTGGCGGCGTGAGCGGCGTTGCCCCGGCGGTGCCATTCGTGGCAGCGTCGCGGCCCTCATGAACGTAAGCGTGATGCGAGAGAACACCCGCTCGCGGGTGGTGACCACGGCGGAGATCCAGCGCGCCGCCGAGACGCTGCTGCGCACCCTCAAGCTCCCGAAGGCCGAGCTCTCGGTGGTGCTCTGCGACGACGGCACCATTCACGCGCTCAACCGCGACTACCGCAAGAAGAACAAGCCCACCGACGTGCTCGCCTTCGCGCTGCGCGAGGGCGATGGGGGGCACCTCGCGGGCGACATGCTGGGCGACGTGATCATCTCGCTCGACACGGCCACGCGGCAGGCGCGCGAGCGGGGCATCGCGACGCGCGACGAGGTGCGCATGCTGCTCGCGCACGGCCTCCTGCACCTGCTCGGGTGGGATCACCGCGACGACGCCGAAGACGCGCGCATGCGCGCCGAGACCGACCGCCTCCTCGCCGCCCTCGCCCGCAGCGAGGCCCGCGCGACGAAGGAGCCCGCGGCGAAGAAGAAGCCCGCGGCGAAGAAGGAGCCCGCGGCGAAGAAGAAGCCCGCGGCGAAGAAGAAGCCCGCGGCGAAGAAGAAGCCCGCGAAGCGCGCGACGGCTTGACAAGGTGACCCCGCGCGGGGAGCTTTGCGCCCGCCGCTCCGTAGACCCCTGTTACCGGGGAGATTGGGAATCGCCGCCATGATGGATCAGCTTCTCAGCGTGTTCGGACAGTCGCCTCAGGGGCAGCAGGCCTACAACCAGCTGCAGGCGCAGGGTACACCGCCGGTCAGTCGGCGGGCATTCTCACCACGGCGTTTCCCGCGGCCGTCGCCGCGATGCAGAACGCGCTGCAGGGCAACGGCCAGGGCGGCAAGGGGCTGCTCGACATCACGCAGAGCAACTACGCGTCGAACTTTCTCACCGCGGCCGTCTCGGGGCTCATCCGCGGCGAGGGCTTCAAGGGCGCGGCGATCGACGGCCTGCAGGGCGTCGTCGGCGGCCACGTCGCGCAGGTTATCGCCTCGCGCTGCGGCCTGCCCGAGCGCGTCGCGGGCGTCGTGGGCGCGATCATCACGCCCCTCATGATCGACTTTCTCTACGGCAAGTTTCAGGAGATGCAGGCCTCCGGCGGCTTCAGCGCGCTCCTCGGCGGCGGCAACGCCGCGCAGCCCGCCCCCCTCGGCTTCGGCTCGAGCTTCGCGGCCCCGCGGCGCTAGTACGCTCGTCTCAGAACATCGTGTGGGTGGAATCCGGCGTCTTCACCGACGCCGGTTCCGTTTGTGGGGTGACGGTTACTCGCCCGAGCCGAGCGCGCGCAGGTCGTCGGCGGCGCCGTCGGGCAGCGCCGCGTGCACGCTCGCGTAGTGGAGCAGCAGCGCGCGGTTGTCGGCCACGGCGAGGTTCTGGATCTCGAGGGCCCCGATGCGATCCTCGGGCGAGAAGGCGCTCGCGGTCTTCTCCATCGAGAGCTTCTCGGGGTCGTACGCGGCGTGGTCGGCCACCGTGCGCAGGATGCTGTAGTCGTCGCCGCGGCGCAGCTCGACGGTCACCTCGCCGGTCACGGCGGGGGCGATCCAGCGCGTGAGCGAGTCTTTCAAGAGCATCGCCTCGGGGTCGAACCACTTGCCCTCGTAGAGGAGCCGACCGAGCTTGCGGCCGAGCGTCACGTAGAGGTCGGTGGTGTTCTCGTTGTGCGTGGCCGAGAGAATGCGCTCATAGGCGATGTGCAGGAGCGCCATGCCCGGGGCCTCGTAGATGCCGCGGCTCTTGGCGTCGATCACGCGGTTCTCGATCTGGTCGCTCATGCCGAGGCCGTGGCGGCCGCCGATGGCGTTGGCCTCGACGAAGAGCGCGAAGGGCGACGCGAAGGTCT
>CAISKJ010001108.1 GCA_903885885.1 uncultured delta proteobacterium | reverse complement strand
GTGCGAGGTCGACCGCGCACTCGGCTGCGAGGTGTGCCGCTGCGCCGACGCGCCCTTCACGCCCGTCGGGTCGCCCAACAGCCCCATCCGCTGAGCCGCGACGCGCGTACGTCGCGTGCCATTGCGCAATCGCCCGCCCGCGGAGCCATCACGCGCGCAACCTCGTTCGACGAAGTGCCTTGTTGGTCGAGCGAATCTTCGTGTTAGCCTCATGCCAGACCTACACAGGCATTGAATCACTGCCGACGGTGTTGGCGATTCCGGTGCATCCCCTGAACCCTTTGTGAGCGCGCCGTGACGCGAAAGGTCTTGGACCGTCGACGACTCCCGGCGCTGCTCGCGCGGGCGCTCGACGCCGACTATCGACTCACGGTCTCGGCGCTCATCTACTGGTGCGCGGCGACGATCCTCGGCGGCGTGTTCCCACGCTTCGGCGCGACCGCCGCGCCCCGCGTCGCCGAGATCGCGCTCGTGGGCGGTCAGTGCGCCGCCCTCTTCGCGCTCGTGGGCCTGCGCCTGGGCTTCCGTCGCGTCGCGCAGCACGGCCTCCTCGCGGTGATTCTCGTCACGGGCCTCGCCGTCATGACGCAGAGCAAGGGGCAGCAGCTCGGCGTGGTGGTCACGTTCATCCTGCTCCCGAGCTTCGCGCTGTTCATCGGCCGCGTGGCGATGGGCAACGTGTGGCTCGGCATCACGCTCGTGACGGTGCTGCTGTGCTCGCAGGGCGAGCGCCTCGTGGGGTGGCGCCCCATGGGCTTCTTCCCGGGCCTCCTCGCGGGCACCGCCTCCGCCGCCACCGTGGCGGCCTACGCGCTCCAGTGGATCAACATGCGCGCCGCCGACGCGCAGCGCGTCGCGCTCGAGCGCGCGCAGCGCGAGATCGAAGCCGCGAGCCGCGCCAAGAGCGCCTTCCTCGCCGTGGTGAGCCACGAGCTGCGCACGCCCCTCAACGGCATCCTCGGGCTCACCGAGTCGCTCCTCGACCGCCCGCACACGCTCGAAGACCGCGACGCCCTCGAGACCATCCGCCGCTCGGGCGACGCCCTCCTCGGGCTCGTCAACGACATCCTCGACATGAGCAAGATCGAGTCGGGACACCTCCAGGTGACGCGCGCGCCCTACGCGCTCGCCGAGGTGTTCACCGCCGTCGAGAAGCTCTACCGCGCCAACGCGAGCGAGCGCGGGCTCACGCTCGACGTCGTCGCCCCGACCGACGCGCCCCCGTGGGTCGACGGCGACGCGCAGCGCCTCCGGCAGGTGATCTACAACCTCGTGTCGAACGCGCTCAAGTTCACCCCGCGCGGCGGCGTGCGCGTCGAGGGCCGCTGGGCCGCGCAGCGCCTCACGGTGTCGGTGCGCGACACGGGCGTCGGCATTCCGCCGCACGTCTGCGCGCAGCTCTTTCGACCGTTCTATCAAGGCGACCTGAGCGCCTCGCTGCACTCCGTCGGCACGGGACTGGGCCTCGCCATCTCGCGCGAGCTCGTGACGCGCATGGGCGGAGACGTCACCGTCGCGTCGCAGCCCGGCCTCGGGTCGACCTTCACCTTCGAGGTCGCCGCGCCCGCCGCCGAGGCCGACGCGCCGACGCCCCAGAGCCCGCCCATTGCCGGCGCGCTACCGACGCGGGTGATGCTCGTCGAAGACAACGTGGTGAACCAGCGCGTCGCGCAGGCGCTGCTCACCAAGATGGGCATCGCGGTGCTCGTCGCCGAGAACGGTCAGGCGTGCCTCGACCTGCTCGACCGCTCCGCCGTCGACCTCGTGCTCATGGACGTTCAGATGCCCGTGCTCGACGGCCTCGAGGCCACGCGGCGCATCCGCGCGCTGCCCGACGCGCGGCGCGCGCTCCCGGTGATCGCGCTCACCGCGGCCGTGTTCGACGACGACAAGCGCAAGGTGCTCGAGGCCGGCATGGACGACCTCGTCGCCAAGCCCATCCGCTCCGATGCGCTGCGCCAGGCGATGATCGGCGCCTTCGCGCGACGCAAGGCCGACGCGGCGTAGCGCCGCTACGAGATGCCGTTCCACTGCGCGATCGCTGACACGCGCGGGTCGCCGGGCATGTCGCGCCGCAAGCGCCGCAGCACGTCGTTGGCCGAGCGCGCGTCGGCGCGGTCGAGAAACAGCGAGATGAGCGTGCCGTAGCGCTGCAGCGCGCGCTCGCGGTCGATGCGGGCCATCTCGAACTCGGCGACGCGCATGTGCCCCGCGAGGTCATCGGGGTGCGCCGTCGCCCAGAGTTCGAGCTCCTGCGCGGCCTGCGCGGCGTGGCCGTACTTCACCAGCACGGCCATCTCCTGGAGCAGTACGTCGAGGCCCGCGGGCCCTGCGGCGAGGGCGACGGGTGCGCCCGCGAGCGCCACGTCGCGCGACATCTCGGGCGACGTGAGCGAGTCCTCGTCGACAATGATCGACCGCTCCTCGACGTGCGAGGCGTGCGTCGCAGCGGGCGCGAGCGGGAGCTTCACGGAGAGGTCCGTACGCTCTTCCACGGGGGCGCGCGCCGCGAGGGGGCCGGCGCTCTCCTCGGTGCGGTCGTCCCAGGTGGCGAGCGACGGCGTCACCGCGGGGCGCGCGGGCATCGGCGCCACGCGCGTCACCTCCGTGTCGAGCGCCTCGTCGACGGCCTTCGCCGCGGGGCCCGGCGGCGGGACCGTGGGCGCCTCGTTGGCGCCGCGCGCGTGGCGCAGAAACGCCTCGAACATCGTCAACGCGCGATCAGCGGCCGTGCTCTGCACCACGGTCGGAGATCATCGCACAGGAGCAGCCGCCGACGACACGCCCGCGTCGCCGCCCGGGCCCACCGCGCAGCGCGCGACGCACCAGCGCGCCGGCGCGCCCGGCGGATCCCACCGGTCGATGTCGTAATCCTCGTCGTCGTCGTAGCCCGCGCGCGACGGAGCTCCGACCACGGGGAAGCGCCAGCTCTCGAAGAAGCCGTCGCCGTCGCGGTCGTACCCCTCCTTGCGCAGCGACCCGTCGGGGCGAAACAACGCGATGTGGTCGCGCACGCCGTCGCCGTCGGTGTCATCGTTGGCCGAGCGCAGCTGGCCCGCAACGTTGTAGCTCTCGCGGCGCTCGTTCACGCCGTCACGGTCCTCGTCGCGCTCGATGCGCAGCGGACCGCTCCCCGGCGGCCAGCGCGTGTTGAACGTGCGGGTCTCTTCGAAGAGCCCGTCGCCGTCGGCGTCGATGCCCTCCTCCGTCAGCCTCCCCGCCGCGTCGAACGACCGCGATCGCTCCGGCGCCGAGTCCTCGTTGGCGTCGACCCACTCGCTGCTGATCTGCCCGCGCGCGTTGAGCTGCACCCCGCGCTCGGGCACGGTGTTCCAGTTGCGGTCGGTCATCACGAAGAGCACGCGACCATCGCTCCCG
>CAISKJ010001107.1 GCA_903885885.1 uncultured delta proteobacterium | reverse complement strand
GCGGCGGCGAGCTCGCGCGTGGCGGCCACCACCCTGGTGCTCCCGTCGGCCTTTCTGGTCCAGGTGCCGGTGGGTGAGGGCGAAGACCCACAGAGCCTCCGCGCGTGTTTCAGCATGATCGACCCCGAGATCGTGGGCCCCATGGTGACGCAGGTGCTCGGCAAGCCGCTGGGCGTGAGCGGCCCCATGGCCCTGCAGGAGTGCTGGGAGGTGCTCTCGACGCAGGGCTGGCTCGAGCGCCAGGTGGCCGAGCTCCCGGGCGCCGAGGCGCGCCTCCTCGACGCCATCGAGCGCGTCGGCGGCGAGGTGAACACCGAGGAGCTCCTCGCGCTCGACCAGGCGCCGGGGCTCTATCGCACGCAGTCGGGCATCGCGGTGCCCAAGCGCGGCGCGCCCTACATGCTCCAGCGTCGGGGGCTGATGTTTCAGCTCGGCGTCGAGCGCTTCGTGGTGCCCACCGACGTGGCCCGCATCGTGGGCGCGCCCCGGCAGTCGGAGCGCGCGGCCCGCCAGGCCTCGATTCAGGCCGCGGTGCGCGCGGAGGACCATCTCCCGATGCGCGCCCGCTACGCGCGCGACCCGTCGCTCGCGGTGGTGGCCGCCCTCGCCATGCTGCGCACCTGGGAGGTGCCCGTACGCCCCGACATCGCCGTGCCCCGCGCCGCCCTCAAGCGCGTGGCCGAGCGCCTCGGCGATCGCGAAGAGGCCACCGCGATGCTCATCGCGCTCGCCCGCGCCGCGGGCTTCGGCCGTCTTGCCACGCCGCTCGCGTCGGCGGTCGGGTCGCTGCAGCTCCGCGTCGGCGAGGTGGGGGCCGCGCTGTGGAAGACGTACATCCACGGCGGCGCCTGGGACGAGACCCGCATCGAGCCCGAGGTGATGCGCTCGGGCATCGTGGCCCGCGCCACGACCGCGGTGGTGACCGCGCGACGGGTGATCCTCGACGCCCTCGAGGTGGTGGCCAAGGAGCGCTGGGCGACCATCGACGCCGTGCTCGAGTACGCCACCACCGACCCGCGCCACGCGGCGGTGCAGCGCCTCCACGAGCGCGCGATGCGCGAACGCCCGGGGGTGTTCAAGGGCGCCCTCGAAGACGCCTACCGCGAGATGCTCACGCAGTCGTTCCCCGTGCTGGGCGCGGTCGATGTGGCCGACGACGGCAGCGCCGTGCGCCTCGTCGGACGCGTCGCCCCGGGCGGCACCGAGATGAAGCCCCTCGCGCTCAAGGACACGCGCCCGACGGTGTCGCGCACCTCGCTCGACGTGCCCGCCTCGGCGTGGATGCCCGCGCTCATCGACCTGGCCGACTTCGGCGAGTTCGACCACCTGAAGCCCGAGCCCGCGCCGGGCTCGCTGGTGTTCACCCTCGGCGCAGCAGCGCTCACGCGCGGTCGCGCGCGCGGGCTCACGGGCCAGCAGGTCGAGGCGCGGATGCGCGCGGTCGGCCTCGCGCCGCCGTTTCCGGCCGCCGCGGCCGAGCTCGTCACGGGGCTCTCCGACTCGCGCGAGGCGGCCTTCGTCGCGGCCTCGGGCGTGATCGTCACCGATGATCCCGCCGTGCGGGCCGAGCTTCGCTCCGATCCTTCGGTTCGACGCATGCTGGTCGACATCGAAGTGGGCGACGTGCTGCTCGTGCGCCCCGACGCCGACATGGAGCGCCTCCAGACGCGCCTCGCGCGCCTCGGCGTGCGCCTCATGGAGCTTCGACCCGCCGCCACGCCTACGGTCCCTCCGCCGCCGCCCGAGAGCCCCGACGCGCACGCCGCGTCGCCCGAGGCCTGAGCCCATCGCGCTCGACCGACCGCGGGTCGCGCGCGCTGGGTGCTACGGCACGACGTAGCGCTCGGTGGCCATCACGCGCCGGGCCTCGGCCACGGCCTCGTCGTGGGAGCCCACCGCGCGCTGCAGGGTGACTTCGAACCACACGTCGAGGAGCTGCGAGGTGTCGCTCACCGAGCGAATCTCGCGCACCTCGCGGGACACCTCGGCGTAGCCCGCGTCGTTGAGCCCCTGGGCCCGCGCGCACACCGCGTCGAACATGGCCTCGGTCGCGAGTGAGGGCGCGTCGTTGCGCTGCGCGCGCATGACCACGGTGACCGCGGGGGTCACCCCGCCGCGCACGCGGACGCCCGCCTCCATGAGCTGCACGTTCTGCCGCTCGGCGAGGTGAACCTCTTCGCCGCGGGTGCGAAACACCTCGAGGCCCGCGGTCACGAGGCTGCGCTTGAGTTCCTTGATGTCGATCAACGAAAACACCTGAGTTCGCTGTTGCCGGGG
>CAISKJ010001106.1 GCA_903885885.1 uncultured delta proteobacterium | reverse complement strand
CGAGGAGGTTGTTGAAATCGTGGGCGATGCCCCCGGCGAGCACACCGAGGCTCTCGAGCTTCTGCGCGTGCTGCACCTGCGCCTGGAGCCGCGCCCGGTCGCGCTCGGCGCGGGTGCGCTCGCCCACGTCGCGAAAGTTCACGACGAAGCCGCCGACTGCGGGGTCGTCGAGGAGGTTGATCATCGTGCCCTCGACCTCGACGTGCCCGCCGCCGGGGAGCGGCACGCGCAGCGTGGGGCTCGCGACGGGCACGCCGGGCTGCGCCAGGCACCGCGCCCAGAGGTCGTTGCGCGCGGCGGTGTCGTCGGGGTGCACCGCGAGGGCGGGGCCGCCCACCATGTCGGGGAAGATCCGCCGCGCCGCCGGGCTCGCGTAGACGATCGCGCGGTCGCGGTCGTACACGACGGTGAACTCCGACGAGCGCTCGATCATCGCGCGAAAGCGCGCCTCGGCTGCCTGACGGCGGTTGCGCTCGCCGAGGGCGCTCATGAGCACCGCCGTGGCCGAGAGGAGCGGCTCGAGGTACGTGACCACCGCGGGATCGTA
This sequence comes from uncultured delta proteobacterium, assembly GCA_903885885.1. Classification (GTDB taxonomy): domain Bacteria; phylum Myxococcota_A; class Polyangia; order Polyangiales; genus CAISKJ01. The sequence continues at coordinate 2,133 of CAISKJ010001106.1, read as the reverse complement.
GCCGTCGGGGCGGTTGGCGAGGCCCACGATGCCGACCAGGCGATCACCGTGGCGCAGCGGGAGGCTCGCGAAGGCCTCGAGCGGCGGGTGTCCTGGGACGACGGCGCGGGGCGGGGCCGCCGACGTGTGCTTCGTGATGAACGCCTCGCTGGTGCGCAGCACCTCGCTGTAAAGCGGCTCGAGCGCGTACAGTTCGAAGCCCTCGGGACCCCGCTCGGCGAGCGCCGCGCGCGACGCTTCGTCGGCGACGCTGGTCACCGCGCGCGTGAGGAGCGAGGCCTTGCCGTCGCTGCCCTTGCGCACCTCGCCGATGAAGCCGAAGGCGCTGTGCGTGATGCCCACCGCCGACTCGAGGAGCACCTGAAACACCGCGCGCGGCTCGGCGTCGCTGATGAACATCGACTGCGCGCGCTGCACCGCGTCGAGCGCGCGCTGCAACGACGACGGTGAGGGCGCGGAAGCTTCGCTCTCCAGACCGCGCGCGTCGCCCTCGGACGTCGCCGGCCTCTCGCCCGCTTGATGGCTCATGAGTCGGGAGTTCTAACAATTCTCAAGGGAAAACCCGAGAGCATGCGCAACGAACGTACATAAATTCATGCGCATGCCGCGCTGTGGGGGCGCGCGTCGCATGGACGGTTCGAAGCGCCCGGGGGATGTGCGACGATGCGCCCATGGTGAGCCCCGTCCATGTTCGCGAGATCGTCGATGAGGAGCGCGTCGAGCCCGCGGTTTCGCAGGGCACGCTGCGGAGCGCCGACGGCGCCGCGCTCCCGCTCGACCGCACCGAGGTCGAGGCCCGGGTGGGCGGTCCGCTGGCCGATGTGACCGTGCGGCAGCGCTTTCGCAACGACCGCGGCGTGGCCATCGAGGCCGTGTACCTGTTTCCGCTGCCGCCCGAGGCGAGCGTGTACGCGATGCGCTTTCGCATCGAAGACCGCGTGGTCGAAGGCGTGGTGAAAGAGAAGGCCGCCGCGCGGCGAGACTACGAGGCGGCGCTCGCCGAGGGGCGCGCCGCGACGCTCCTCGAAGAAGACCGACCGGCCCTCTTCACGCTCTCGGTCGCCAACGTGGCGCCCGGCGCCGTGATCGAGGTCGAGCTGTCGTACCAGGACCTGCTCCCCTACGACGACGGGCGCTGGCGCTTCTTGTTCCCGATGGTGGCGCCCGCGCGGTACCGCGAGGGTGGCGCCGACGCGCCGCGCCTGCAGGATCCCTCGCGCGACGCCGACGTGACGGTGTCGGTGCGCTTCTCGGAAGACACCCGCGTCGAGGAGCTCGCGTCGCCCTCGCACCTGGTCTCCATCGAGCGCGACGCCGACGGCGCCCTGCGCGCGCGGCTGCGCCTCGACGGGCCGGTGGCCAACCGCGATTTCTCGCTCACCTGGCGCGCCGCGGAAGAGGGCGTGCGCCCGTGGCTCTTCGTCGAGCGCGCGCCCGCCGCGCAGGGGACGTTCCTCCTCGTGCTCACGCCGTCGGCCCCGCGGGCGACCACCGAGCGCGCCGGCGGCGAGGGCGACCTCAAGGCCGTGCGCTGCGGCAACTGCGGCGGCGTCGTGCGCGACCTCACGGCCCTTCGCGACGTTCCCGGCCTCGGCCCGGTGCTGCCCTGCGCGTTCTGCGGCGCGGTGCTCGCGCCCGGCGTCGACGTGATCACCACGCCCCGGCGCCCCCGCGACGTGCTCGTGCTAGTCGACCGCTCGGCCTCGATGCGCGGCGCCCAGGGCCAGTGCGCCGCGGCGGTGCGCGCGGTGCTCGGCGCGCTCGCGCCCGGCGACGCCGCGCAGGTGGCGGTGTTCGACCACGACCGCGAGGTGCTCGACGGCCACGCGGGGCGCTTCGTTCCCCTCTCGCCGGAGCTCGTGGCGCAGGCCGTGGCCTTCGTCGAGGCACACGCTCCGCGCGGCGGCTCCGAGCTCGAGGCCGCCCTCGCGCTGTCGTCGTCGATGCCCGCGCGCGAGGGCCGCACGCGCGTGGTGGTGCTCGTGAGCGACGTGAGCGCGGGCAACGAGGCGCGGCTCCTGCGCAGGGCGCCCGAGCTCCTCGGTCGCGGCGCGCGCCTCTTCGTGCTGGGCGTCGGAGAGGGCGTCGACCGCAGGCTCGCCGAGCGCCTCGCGCGCGCCGGCGGCGGCGTGG
>CAISKJ010001105.1 GCA_903885885.1 uncultured delta proteobacterium | reverse complement strand
TCGAAGGGACGCACCCCCACCGCCAACGCCGCCGCACGCTCCGGCGCCAGCGCCGCGAGCGCACGCGCCGCGGAGGCGCGCACGTCGCCGTCGGGGTCGCCGAGGGCCGTCACCAGCGCGTCCACATCATCGGCACCGCCCAGCGCCGCGAGCGCCCGCGCGCTGACGCGCCGCACCGTGGCGGGCGCCGTCGCGTCGGGGGCGCGCACGAGCATTCGCGCCGCCGACACGATGGCCGTCGCGCCCAGGCGCGTGGCGGCCCACACGATGCGCTCCCACGCGCGCGCCTCGGCCTCGCGCTGCTTCGGGAGCGCCGCGCCCCAGAGGCTGTGCGCCCGCTCCTGCGCGCCCACGAGCGCGCGCTGCAGGGTGGCCCGCTCGGCGTCGGTGAGCTTCGTGTGCGAGGCCTCGACCGCGGCCCCGGTGTACGCGCCCACGAGCCACGCGGCCTCTTCGCGCACCGCGGCCGACGGGTGCTCGAGGAGCTCGGCGAGCTCGGCCGCCGGGGCGGCCCCGCGGCGCAGAAGCCCGTACCGCAAGCGCGATCGCAGCGTCTGCGCCTTGAGCGACGCGAGCCGCGGAACGAGCGCCGCCGGGTCGCCCTCGGTCGCGAGGAAGCTCGCCGCGGGCTCCGACACGTCGTTGAACTGGCTGTTGACCGCGAGCAGCTCGACGCGCGTGCGATCGTTGGCGAACAGCGTTTCGAGCGCCTTGCGCGACGCGGCCCGCACGGTGAAATCGTTGGCGTCGAGGCCCTGGGCGAGCGCGGGCTCGGCCTCGCGATCGTTGAGCGCGCCCAGCTCTTCGGCCGCGGTGGTGCGCGCGTTCGACGGAGCGCTCTCGTCGACGAGGGTGGCCTCGATGCGCACGCGCGCACGCTCGCGGCCGAGGTAACGCAGACCCCTGATGCCCGACTGGCGCACGAGCACCGCGGGCGCGTCCGCCGCGGCCTGTTCGACCTTGTCGGTGACGCGGGCGCGCGCGTCGAGGTCGACGAGGCGGTTGGCGATGCGCCCGAGCGCCTCGGTGGCCGCCGCCTGCATCGAGAGCTCGACGGGCTCCTCCTCCGTGCCGCCGGCGGCGATGGTCTCGATCTCGTCGAGCGCCCGCGCGTCGCCCAGCGTGCCGAGCGCCAGCAGCGCCCGCTCGCGCTCACCCGGCTCACCCGCCCGCACGACGAGCAGCAACGGACGCAGCGCCGACGCGAGGCCCTTCGTGGCCACCCCTTCGGCCGCGGGGAGCACCAGCGTGCGCTCGCCGAGGCGCAGCACCGCCTCGAGCGGACCGACCGCCGCGCCCTTGTCGATCACCCGGCGCGCGTAGCCCGCCACGGCGGCCTGGCGCACCGACACGTCGCGGTCGCCGAAGAGGCTCGCGAGCAGCGCGTCGGCGGCGGCGTCGTCGCCCGCGTCGAGCTCGTTGGCAGCGACCGCGCGCAGCGCCGCGTCGCGCGCCCGCACCGCGCCGCGCAGCACGGGGAGCAGCGCCGCGTGGTCGCGCTTCTTGCGGTCGCGGCCGGTGATTTCGAGCGTCGCGTCGAAGGCGGCGAGGCGCACCGCGGCGTCTTC
>CAISKJ010001104.1 GCA_903885885.1 uncultured delta proteobacterium | reverse complement strand
GCACCTGCGTCGTACGAACCGTCGTGCGGTGTCGGTGCGCGATGGCAACGTGCAACCCGCCGCGGGTGACCTCGCACGTACAGCCGGGGGTAAGCCTCACTAGACGGGCGCATGGCCTCTGGCGAACCCCCGTCTGCAGGCGCGCTCATCGTCTTTGGCCCCCTCTCCCACCAGGTGCGACAGATCTGACGAAAGGCAAGGCGCTCCGCGTGGGAGAGGGACGGGGTGAGGGCACGTGCGCGACGTTGTGCGGGTGGCCCCCAGGCCGACGCGCCCTCACCCCACCACGTGCGCGTCGAGGAACGCAAACGTGTCGCGCCAATGCCGCTTCGCGCTCTCGCGAAACACGAACGCGTGAAACGCGTGGGGCTCACCGGGGTAGTACTTCACTTCAGACACCGTGCCGCGCGCCGTGAGGGCCGCGTGCAGGCGCCGCGTGTCGTCGAGCAGCGGATCGGCCGTGCCGCACGTGAGAAAGAACGGCGGCAGCGGGCGCGCGCTCCCCGCATCGCCTTCGAACAACCGCAGCGGGTCGGCGAGGTCGAGCGCGGCAGTGGCCCCCGGCGCGTGGTCGCCCACGTAGGCCCGCGACACCTCCTCGATGCGGTCGTACACGAAGCGCGACAGACCCGGTTTGCGTCGCAGAAAGCGCAGCGGGTCGGTCACCTGGTGAATGCCGCACGCGGGCAGCACGGCGCGCGGAACCACCCCCGTCGCGAACACCCGTTGGGCGTAGGGCTCGTCGCGTTCGAAGCACGCCGCGGCCGCGAGCGAGGCCACGAGGTTGGCCCCCGCCGACTCGCCCGCGAGCACGAGGCGCCCTGTGTCGCCGCCGTACTCCGCGGCGTGCGCGCACACCCACGCGTAGGCCTCGCAGGCGTCTTCGAGGGCCGCCGGAAAGGGGTGCTGCGGCGCGAGCCGATAGTCGATGTTGAACACCACGTAGCCGCGGCGCGCGAAGGCCAGCGCCATGACCCAGTGGGTCTCTTTCGACAAGATGCGAAACCCGCCGCCGTGTACGTAGAGCACCGCGGGGAGCGGGCCGCGAGATGCGTGGTCGACAGGGCGCCACACGTCGAGCCGTCGCGTGGGGTGCGCGGGGTCGTAGGCGACGTCGCGCAGCACCTCGACGCCGTGGCGCTCGGGGCGCGCCAACGGGTGCATCCCCGCAGCGCGCGACACGCCCTGAAAGAAGCCCTCGGCGAGCGCCGAGCCCGCCCGTCGGCGCAACTGTGCGAAGCGCGAGCTCACGCGGTGGCTCCCGCGCGCTGCGTGAGCGCCATGCGGAGTCCGTGCTTGAAGCGCAGCGTCACCGAGGGCTCAGGGACGATGCGCTGACCGGGCGCCGTGGTGAGCGCGAAGCGCTGCGCGATGGTGGCGAGGAGCAGCACCGACTCCATCATCGCAAACTGGTTGCCGATGCACACGCGCGGGCCGCCGCCGAAGGGCAGGTAGGCAAACTTCGGGATGCTCTTTTGAAAGTCGCCCTCCCATCGTTGAGGCATGAAGCGCAGCGGCTCGTTGTACCAGCGCGGGTCGCGGTGAATGGTCCAGGGGATCATCCACATCCACGATCCCTTTTCGAAGCGATGGCCGCCGAGGTCGAAGGCCTCCGTCGACTCGCGGCCGAGGGCCCACGCGGGCGGATACAGTCGCATCGACTCACGCACCACGTGGCCGGTGAACTCGAGCTTCGGCATGTCGTCGAGCGTAGGGGCGCGGCCGCCGAGCACGGCGTCGAGCTCCGCGTGCAATCTCCGCGCGGCGTCGGGGTTCTCCGAGAGGAGGTAGAACGTCCACGAGAGGGCGAGCGCCGTGGTCTCGTGGCCCGCGAGAAAGAGCACCAGGACCTCGTCGCGCACGGTCTGGTCGTCCATCTGCGAGCCGTCTTCGTCGCGGGCGTTGAGCAGCATCGCGAGGAGGTCGTCGCCCTGCGCGGGATGCCCCATGGCGCGCCGCTTCGCGATAAACCCACGCACGATGGCGTCGAGGCGCTGCGCCACGGCTTCGAAGCGTCGGTTGCTCGGCAGCGGCAGCTTGCCCAGCGTAGGAAAGATGGTGAACAGCGGGTCGGCGAGGCGTGTCATGAGCACGTCGAGGCAGTCGGCCACCTCGTGCATGTCGTCGACGTCGGTGCCGAAGAGGGCGCGCGTCACGATGTCGGCTGTGAGTGACATCATGGCACTGTGAAGGTCGATGGTGGTGCCATCGCGCCAGCCGTCGAGCATGCGCACGGTGTGATCGACCATGGTGCGGCCGTAGCCAGCGATCTTGTCGCGATGAAACGCGGGCTGAATGAGCCGCCGCTGACGCTTCCAGAAGGCCCCTTCGGAGGTGAGAAGCCCCTCTCCGAGGAGGCGCTTGAGGTCGCGCAGGAAGACGTCTTTCATGAAGCTCCCGGCGCTCTTCACGAGCACCTGCTCCACGTGGGCGGGGTCGCTCACGAGCCACGCGCGGTGCTGCGCGAAGCGCATCGCCACGAGGTCGCCGCGGCGCGCGGTGTCTTCGAGAAAGCCCAGCGGGCCGCGCGCATAGTGGAGCGCCGAGCCGACGAGGGGGAGGCCCGCGGCCCCGGGGATGGCGGGAGGTTGCACGGTTACTCCGTGAGCACGTGAAAGTTCACGAGCACGCGCACGACGATCTCCATGAGGCTCTCACCGGCGATGATTCCCGAGCTGATGGGGATGAGCCAGCGCTCGGCCTGATCTTTCGAGTACTTCTTCTCGATGCCGAGGGCCACCAGGGCGCCGATGAACATCGAGAGGGCGTTGGAGAAGGGCAGCGTAAAGGCGAGGCCGAGACCCGTGGCCGAGGGCATGAACTTCTTCGCCTTCGCGGGGAGGGCGCGCTCGACGAGCACCAGCGCGACGCCCGCGATGGCGCCGATGACGGCGAGGGTGCGCGCGCTCGCGGGGAGCTGATCGAGGCCGCGGGCGAGCACCTCGGAGACGGCCTTCCACCCGATGGCGCCGGGCGCGGGGATGCGGTCGGTGCCGAGCACCGTCCAGTCGGGCACCATCTGTTGAAAGGCCCACACGACGCACACCGAGCCGGCCATGACGCCGAAGAACTGTGCCAGAAACTGCTGCCGGGGCTTCGCGCCGAGGAGGTATCCGGACTTGAGGTCGGTGAGCAGGTCGGCGGCGTGAATGGCCACGCCGGAGCCCATCGAGGCCGTCATGAGGTTGGTGGTGACGCTGCCGGGGGCGAGCACACCGGACACAATTTGTGTGATCTTGGCGAGGGCCCCGGTGGGGGTGATGTCGGTCTCGCCGGTGGCGCGGCTCGCCACGATGGCGATAAAGAACGACAGCGCCACGCAGAGCAGGCTCATCCACCATGCGATGCCGAAGAACATCCACCCGAAGAGGGCGACGAAGGGCGTGAGGGCCACCACGCCGCCGAGGAACCACGCCATGGGCACCTCGACGCGCGTCATCGGATCGTTGGAGTCGACCTTCTTGCCAAAGAGGCGACCGAGGTCAGCGAAGGCGCGCGCCACCTGGCGCCACGAGAACGCGAAGGAGAGGAGCCCCGACGTGAGCAGCATGGGAGAGCCGAGCCACACCGTCCACCCGACGATGTTCTTGTACTTGATCTCGGTGAAGGCCCCGATGGAGTGACCGTAGGGGGCGAGCACGAGGTAGTTGGCGGTGGCGCCGATCATCATCGTCCACGCCGAGCGCCACCCCATGATGGCACCGGCTGCCATGAGGAGCAGGCTCGTGTCGAATGAGATCGACCACTTCTTGAGGGCGACCCCGTGCATCTTGAGGCCCGGAAACTCGAGCATCTCGGGGATGTTGAACCACACCTGCCAGCGGGCCTTCGCCTCGCGGAGCCACGTCCAGAGGGCGCCGACGGCCATGGCGTTGAGGAGCCAGCGCCCCGCGGCGGCGGTGTTGCTGGAGCCCTCGACGGTGACCGTGGCCTCGCGGTGCACGCCTTCGCCGACCTTCACCTCGGCGGTCTTGCGGGCGTCGAGCGCGGCGGCCTCATCGGGGTAGAGCCCGCGCAGCGTCTCGGCGGCGGCGATGCCCGAAGGGAACTTCAACCCCTCTTGATTGATCATCTGACGCTTCATGGGAATGGCCATGAAGACGCCGAGCATGGCAATGGTGGTGATCCACAGGAACATCACGTGCCCCGGGAGCGAGGCGTGGTTCACCATCATGAGGGCGGGGATGGCCGCCGCGGTGCCGCCGCCCGTCATGTAGCCCGCGGCCGAGGCCACCGACTGCATCGCGTTGTTCTCGAGCATGCCGAAGGGGGTCTTGAAGATCCCCACGCGGTGCAGGCCCTTGGAGAGCACGAAGGCCAGAATGCCCGCGGTGATGGTGACGCCGAAGCTCCACCCGGTTTTGAGGGCGATCACCAGGTTCGAAAACGACATGATGCCGCCGAGGATCATGCCCAGCACGGCGGCTCGCACGGTGAGCTGCCGCGCGTCGTCGCCCTGGTACACCTCGCGGAGCCACCGCTGCTCGGGGTCTTCGGTCTTGCTAGCGCCCGTCGCCTCTACGCCTTCGCTCATGGCCGCATTGCGTGCCAGAACCGCGAACGAATGTCACTCGACACCGCCGCGAAGAACGCACAGAAGCGCGCGGGGGGGGGGGTGCGCTGCGCCGCCTAGCGGAGCACGCGGGGGATGAGCGCGCGGGCCTCGTGGCAGCCGAAGTGGGCGCCGGGCACGAGCGATCCGTTGACGCGCGCCACGGAGATGATCGTGCGCTCCTCGCTGTCGTGCACGCACCACTCGCCGAAGCCCACGCCGATGACCCGGTTGGGCGCTACGCCCGCGGCCACGAGCGCGTCGCGTACGGCGGTCGCGCGCAGGGCCGTGAGCCGGTCGTTGCGCCGCTCGGAGTGGTGCGCGAACGCGTGCGCCTCGACGGCCACGAGCTCGACCTCGGTGTGATCCGCGAGAAAGGCCGCCACCTGGGCGACGCGCCGGTGGTTCTCATCGTCGTCGACGAGCGCGGGGCTCCGCTGCGCGAAGACCATCGTCACAGGCGGGAAGATCGCGGGCATGCCGCTGTCACCCGCAGGTGCCGCATGGTGCTCGGGCGCCGCGTGCTCGGGCGCTGCATGCTCGGGCGCTGCATGCTCGGGCGCGGCATGCTCGGGCGCGGCATGCTCGGGCGCGGCATGCTCGGG
>CAISKJ010001103.1 GCA_903885885.1 uncultured delta proteobacterium | reverse complement strand
CGCTCGCGCTCGGCGTCGGCCGACGTGGAGGAGGCGCAGTGCTTCGACGCGTTTGGCCGCGCGCTCGGCAAGCGCTCGCGGCTCGGCCCCGCGCGCTGGATGGCGAACGACTGGGTCGACTACGACGCGCAGGGCAACGCCGCCGCGCGCTATCAGCCGTGGGAGTCGGTGGACGGGGCCTGCGCTGCGCCGCCCGCGTCGGTGCGGGCGACGACGTACCGCACCGACAGCGCGGGGCGCGAGGTCGCCACGAATCGGCCCGACGCGGAGCGCTACGGCGGACGCGCGTCGGAGACGCGGCGCGAGTACCTGCCCCTCGTCGAGCGCCGCTTCGATGAAGAGGACACCGACGCGATGAGCGAGCACCGAGACACACCGACGGTGATCCGTCGCAACGGGCTCGATCACATTGTTGCGCTCGAGCGGACGCGCGACCGGAGCGGCGGCGTGCTGCGCCTCGCGTTGCGCTACGACGCCCTCGGTCGGCTCCGCGGCTACGTCGACCCGGAGGGGTACGAGAAGATTCAGCGCTACGACCTCTTCGACCGCGTTGTCGAGGTGAACGACCCCGACTCGGGGCGAACGCAGCGTGCCTTCGACGACGCCGGCAACCTCCTGCGCGAGACCGACGCGCGCGGCACGGCGGTGGTGCGCGCCTACGATGAGGCCAACCGGGTCGCCGGGCACTGGGACGCCGCGCAGGTCGAGGCCACGCGCGTCACCTACGCCTACGACCTGCCCGGTGACTGCTTGCCCACGCGCTGTGGCAACGTCGCGGGGCGCCTCTCGACGGTGCGTTACCCGCTCGGTTCGCGGAGCTTCGGCGTCGATCGGTACGGCTACGACGCGCGCGGCTTCGAGGTGCTGCGCGAGCGCACGATCGATGGGGTCGCGTACGAGCTGCGAACGCTCCGCGACGTGCTCGGTCGCACGATCGGGCGTCGCTTTCCAGGCGATCACGGCTTCGACCTGGTGCTCGACGGACTCGGTCGCACGACCTCGGTTCCGGGCTACGTGCCGACGCTCAGCTACGACGCGCGCGGCTCGCGGAGCTATGAGCTCTTCGCGAACGGCGTTGCGACGTCGTGGCAGTACGACGAACTTGCGCGGCTCATGGCGCGCGAGACGCGCCTTCCCAGCGGCGCGCCGCTGGCGGTTCTCGGCTACGCCTACGACCGCGCGAGCAACATCCGTGCGATCGAGGACCACGCGCCTGTCGAGGGGCTGCCTTCCTGGGCTGCGACGTATCGCTACGACTCGCTGTACCGGCTCTTGGGGGCCCAGCTCGACGCGGGCCGTGCCGCGGAGGAGAGCCTGACCTGGCGCTACGATGACGGTGACGACATCGCGGAGGTCGCCTCGTCGCGCGGCGCCGAGAGCCCCGCACACGTGGGGATGCTCTCCTACGGCGACGGCATGATGGCGGGGCCGCACGCTGTCGTGCGCGCGGGCGAGGTCTCCTACCTGTACGACCGCGCCGGGCGCATGACCCAGCGCGGCCAGGTGGCGATGACGTGGGACCACCTCGGTCGCCTCACGAGCGCGCGCCGGGGTGCGGAGCTGGTGGCCGAGTACAGCTACGGGCCTGATGAGCAGCGGCTGCGAAAGCGCGAAGGCACTTCGACGACGCTCTACCTCGCAGACGACTTCGAACTTCGTGACGGTGTGGCCACGGCCTGGCTGATGGTCGACGGGCGTCGCCTCGCGAGCGTCGAGCGCCTCGACCAGGCGACCGCGGCGCTGCCCGACATCGCGCCGGGCGTACGCAGCGGCGCGACGGTGCGCGGCGAGCGTGACGGACGCATCTCGGCGGGCGACGCGTGGCTCGCGCAGCTTGACGGCGCGGGTGCGGTCTCGGTCGAGGGCGCCGCGGGTGCGGACCCCGACGCCCTCCTGCGCGCCTCTGCGAGGGCGCTCCTGATCGGTGCACGGGGCACGGTGCGCTTCTTCCATCACGACCATCTGGGCACAATGATGGCCGTGACCGACGCCGCGGGGGCCACGGTAAACCGTCAGACGCACTACCCCTACGGCCTCGCGCGCAGCGTCTCGGGTGCCAACGGCGAGGTACATGCCTATACCGACAAGGAATACGACGATGGGGCAGGGCTGACGTACTTCGGATACCGCTATCTCGATCCCCGTGTGGGCAGGTGGGCAAGCCCTGATCCGATTTCCGCGGTGTTTGAACTCCCTAAAACAGGTGAGGAGGGGACAGAGAGAGCGGCTCCGCCCCTTGGGGTGACATCGTCGGACGAGGCAGCTCGCACGATAGAATATACCATGAGGTATGTCGGAATGCGGTCGTCCCCCGTGACATTCGTTGATCCGGACGGTCGTGGCGCCAAACTTACAATTCTTTGTGGCGTCGCATTGGTCGGTCTCGCTGCGTGGAGTGTGTTGGGATCCGGGGGCCTTGCAACGGGCCAGGCAATAGCCGTGGCGGCGGCGGGAGTTGCAATTATCGACAGCGGAAAGGATCAGCTGCGCAGTGAGTCTGGAGATGCACCTGCACCCCAGGAGCCTTCAATGGCTAATCAAGCCATGGCGTGGATGCGAATGGCTGTGGGCATGGCGAACGCCGCGGGGAGCGGCGCACCGGCGAGGGCTGCCGACAAGACCATTACCGATGGCGTCAACGTCATCGCGGAGACCAACATGCCATACGCTGACGAATCGTTGAATGGAGTCGCGGCCGTGACTCCTGGGTATGGCGCCAATAGCCCGCCCGCGGGGGACAATTGACAAGGAACACGGCAACGCGTTCGTGCAGGCGAGATGCGGGCTTCATGTGGGCGCGGGCGGGCGCTCGGCCTGTGCTCATGGTGTTGCTGACGGTATCGACCGTCGCCGCCTGCGAGGGGAGCCGTAGCGTGGTTGCTGTGCCCGCTGCGCCGAGCCTCTCCGGCACGGCCTGCGGGTACGACGGGGCGTGCATCTCGTCGCCCGACCGACCCATGATCTGCGATCGCGGGTTCTGCGTGCCTCGTCGGTGCCTGGCTGGGACGCAAGGCTGCGCCTGTTACGGCAACAACACCTGCGATCTGCTCAATGGCACTCCGATGAGCTGCATCGGGAACCTCTGCGCGCCCACGGTTGCGGCCGAGGCTGGCGCCCTCAATGGACCTTGCTCTCCGACCGAGCTGTGTGGCGGCGTCGACGGTGGGGTGCTCGCGTGCACGCGCGGTCGATGCGAACTGTCCGATTGCCCGAGCGGTGCGCTCGGATGTCCGTGCGGGACCTACGGCGCATGTGCGCCGGCCGGGGCTCGGCAACCCGCCTGCTTCGAGGGGCGATGTCAGTTCGCGGGGTGCATCGCCGGATCGGAATCGTGCCGCTGCGACACGGGTGATCGATGCTCCGACGGGCTGCGATGCGTGCGCGGCGTGTGCTTTCGCGCGCCCGGCCACGCCCTCGTCGTCGAGGGCGACGTGCGCAGCTGCCAGGTGCTCCTCGCGGGCGGGGCGAGCGAGCACGCGACGCCGCTCTGGAGCGAAGGTGTGCGCGGTCAATCGATCGGGCGCGACGGCCTTCTGGCGCTTTCATTCATGAACCGCGTCGATGTGCGCTTCTCAGCCTCACCGGTGCGCGTGGTGGGTGAGCCTGCCGCGTCGGCTCCGACGATTCAATCCTACGAGTGCTTCGACGCGCTCGGACGGCGCGTCGCCGACGCCCGTGTGCGGTGGGAGCCATGATTTCGAGATTTCATTCAACAGTGTTCGGAGGGGTTATGCCGTGTTTTCGCGGGGCATTTCGAGGGGCCTTTGGGCTCCTCTGTGCCATGGTGTTCACGCTCGTCGCCATGCTCGGCTGTGGTGACAGCGGTACGACGAACTGTCAGGCGGGGGCTGAGGCCTGCGCGTGCAGGAGTTCGGAGACCCCGTGCGACACGGGGCTCTTCTGCACCGGTCAGGTGTGTCGGCGCCCGCGCTGCACGCAAGGCGAAGAAGGCTGCGCGTGCTTCGGCAACTACACCTGCGCGCGCCGCATGGACCGCACGTGGAACGTCTGCCAGGACGGCCTGTGCCGCGCGCCGGCCTGCCAGCAGGGAACGCTCGGCTGCGGGTGCAACACCGACGGCACCTGCGCCAGCGGGACCGAGTGCCAGAGCGCCGATGGCGCGATGCGCTGCCAGCTCCCCAACTGCCGCGTCGGCGACCTCAACTGCGGCTGTCGCGCTGACCGCACGTGCAACGCTGCGGCCGACGGAGCGTCGCTCGTGTGCCTCGAGGGGCGCTGTCAGGCGGCGGCCTGCGCGCCGGGCGCGCTCAACTGCGCGTGCCGCGCGGACTACTCCTGCGATGCGGGGCTCCTCTGCGGCGGCGACGGGCGCTGCCGTTCGATCGACTGCACGCCCGGCACCATCAGCTGCACGTGCCGAACGGGCGGGGCTTGTGACTCGGGGCTCAGCTGCGGCAGCGACAACCGTTGCCGCGACCCGGGCTGCACCGAAGGGGCGGAGCGCTGCGGCTGCCGCGCCGACCGAAGCTGCGACACCACCGTGGCCGACGGCGGCAGCTCGGCGCTCCTGTGCCGCGCGGGTCGCTGTGTGCGGGAGACGTGCGCGGCGGGCGCCGAGGGCTGCGCGTGCCTTGCGGGCAACGTGTGCAGCGCCATGGGCGTGAGCTGCGTGGGCGGTCGCTGCGTTTCGTCGTCGTGCACGCCGGGCGCGCGCAACTGCCCCTGCAACACGGGGCGCACCTGTGCGACGGGGCTGAGCTGCAGCGAGTCGGGGCTGTGCCTCGAGACGCTCGGCGTGCCCGGTGGGGCGTGCTTCACCGATCGCACCTGCACGCGCGGAAACCGTTGCGAGAGCGGGCGCTGCGTGGCCTGCCTGCTCGGCGCGGCGGGGTGCGGCTGCTTCGAGAGCAACACCTGCAACGCGGGTCTGGCGTGCGTGTCGGGGCAGTGCGTCACCGAGGTGAGCGCGCTCCGTGAGGTGCCTGCGGCGCCCGTGTGTTACACGCCCTGCCGGGAGAGCCTCCGCAACGCCGACGGGACCGTGGTCGCGTGCGACGCCGACGGGCTCATGGCGCGCTGCCTCACGGGGACCACCTGCGTCGGCGGGTCGTGCGTTGCGACGGGGGCCAGCGCTCCGACCTGCGAGCGCGACGTGCAGTGCCCTGATTTTCAAGCCTGCATTCGCGGTCGTTGCTACTCCGAGTGCAACGGCGACGCGCAGTGCCCGGCGGGCACGGGGTGCTACCGCAAGGTGTGTCGCGTGCCGTGCCAGACCTCGCGGGAGACGTGCCCGAGCGGCTCGCGCTGCGAGAGCCGCGACGGGCAGAACGGCTACTGCATGCCGGTGCGCGACCCCGAGGGGACGCCGCAGACCTCCGTCGACGGCGACTTCTCCGTGGACCTCCGCGAGGTTCGCCTCAGCAACACTGTGACCAGCGCGCGTCTGGTGATTCGCAACAACAGCCCGCGGCTGCGTCGCTTCACGGTCGTGAAGCGCGAGCACACCGTGTTCTCCGCGACGGGTGCGAGCACGGTGGAGACGATGGCTCCGCTCCCGGGGCTTCGCCTGGGCTCCTGCGCAGTCGCCGCGACGCCCGCAGACTGCGCGACCACCGCGGTCGCGCCCTCCATCGAGGTGCCGATTGCGCCGGG
>CAISKJ010001102.1 GCA_903885885.1 uncultured delta proteobacterium | reverse complement strand
GTGCTCTCCGCGGCCGACATCATCCCCGTGCGCGAGGCGCGGCCGCCGCGACGAAAGAAGGACGACGACATTCCCCCGGGCACCCTCCTCGGGGGCCACTACCGCGTCGTGCGGCGCCTCGGCGGGGGCGCCATCGGCCACGTGTACGAGGCCATCAACACCTGGACGACGCGCCGCGTCGCGCTGAAGCTCCTCCGCGCCGAGCTGGTCGACGACCCCGACATCGCCAAGCGCTTTCTCATCGAGGCGCAGGCGGCGACGCGCGTCGCGCACCCGCACATCGTCGACATCCTCGACATGGGCAAAGACCCCGCGTCGTCGCACCTCTACATCGTTCAAGAGTTTCTCGAAGGGCGCGACCTTCACGAGCACCTCAAGCAGCGCGGGCGGCTCACGGTGCTCGAGGCGCAGCAGGTGCTCATCCCGGTGATGCAGGCCGTCGCGGCCGCCCACGAGAAGGGCGTGCTGCACCGCGACCTCAAGCCCGAAAACGTCTTCCTGGTGCAGTCGCCCGACGGCCACACGGTGCCCAAGGTCATCGACTTCGGGCTCGCGCGCATCGAGGCCACCGCGGGCAACCGCATGACGCGCACCGGCGCCGTCATGGGCACGCCCTACTACATGTCGCCCGAGCAGGCGCGCGGCGAGTCCACGCTCGACGCCCGCGCCGACGTCTGGTCCCTCGGGGTCATGTGGTACGAGATCATCGCGGGCGAGCTCCCCTTCGCGGGCGAGAACCTCCAGGCGGTGCTCCACTCGATCTTCATGAGCACCCCGCGGCGCCTCGACGAGCGCGTGCCCGAGGTGCCGCGCGAGATCGCCGACGCGATCCACCGCGCCTTCTCGCGCGACCTGGCCGTGCGCTACGCCACGGTCAACGACTTCCTCGACGCGCTCCTGATGGTGCTCCCCGACGACCCCATCCCCACGTCGCCGCTGCGCAGCAGCCGCCCGGGGCGCCCCTCGTCGGCGTCGATGCAGCCCACCGCGGTCGCCTCGCCCTCGCTCCTTCCCTCGAGCGCGCCGGCCCTCGCCGTCCCGAGCCTCGCGTCACCGCCGCCCCTCGACAGCCGCGCATCCGCGCTGCCGCCCACGCTCCCGCAAGAGCCCTCGGCCGACCTCATCGCGCAGTACGAGCGGCGCATCCGCTCGCTCTACGTGGTGCTCGGGCTCGCGCTCACCACGCTGCTCTTCGTCTCCGTGGTGGCCATTCAGCTCATGAAGCGCGAGAGCCAGCGCGCCAGCCTCGCGCCGGTCACCGACACGGCCCCGACGCGCGCCGCGCACGCGCTCATCCGCGCCCACGCCGCGAGCGTCGCCACGCCCGACGCCGCCGTCCTCACGCTCGACGCCGGGCACGTCGCCGACCTCGACGCGTCCGTGGCCGATGCGGCGCCTCCCGCCGACGCGTCCGTGGTCGCCGTCGACGACGTGAGCGCAGCGCCCCTCGACGACGCCGACGCGGCGGCCCCTACCGGTCGACACCACCGGCACGGCCGTCACAGCCGCGACGCCGACGCGGGCGCCGCCGCGCCCTCCTCCGGGCGCCACCACCGCCATCGCCACTGACCGTCGGCGACCCACGCTGAAAGCACCGCGCATGTACTTCGATTGCGTCGCGCAGTTCACCAAGATGCTCCGCAACCTCGACCGCTGGATCGAGAAGGCCATCGCGCACGCGAAGGCGAAGTCCTTCGACCCGGCGGTGCTCATGACGGCGCGCCTCGCGCCCGACCAGTATCACTTCATCCGCCAGGTGCAGGCCGCGTGCGACGCCGCGAAGTTCGCCGGCGCCCGCCTCACGGGCCGCGAGCCGCCGCCCTTCGCCGACACCGAGACCACCGTCGACGAGATCCGCGCGCGCATCGCCAACACCCTCGCGTGGCTCGACGGGCTCACCGCGGCCGAGTTCGAAGGCGCCGCCGACCGCGTCGTCGCGCTTCCCTGGATGCCCGGCAAGGGCCTCGCCGGGCGCGACTACCTCGCCGAGCTCGCGATGCCCAACTTCTTCTTCCACGTCACCACGGCGTACGCGATCCTGCGGCACAACGGCGTCGACCTCGGCAAGATCGACTACATCGGCTCGCTCAACGTCCGCGACGTCTGAGCGTCACGCGCCCGCGTCGGCGCTCACGCGCTGCGAGATCATCCGCACGCGCCACCGCACGCGGGTGCCGTCGCTCTCGTTGCCGAGCACGGTCCACCCGTCGTTGCCGCTCACGAACGAAGGCCCCGTCGAGGCCTCCGAAATCTCCACACGCCACCGCGAGAAGCGCGATCCGCCCGCCGACCACGGGTGCTCCGAGTGGGCCTCTGCGAGCGCCTGACGAATCCACCGCTCGGCCGCGAGGTCGAGGGTATGCAGGCCCGACGGGTGCGACACGCGCACGGCGCGAATGGCCCCCGAGGCGTCTTGATCGACGTCGATCTCGGCGCGCAAGCTGCGGTACGTGAGGTCGGGCATGCGCGTGCCCATGGTCATGCCCGCAAACGACACGCCCTGCGCCTGGTCGAAGTTCTGCGCCACCGCGGCCTCGCCGCCCGACACCGAGCGTTGCACGCCCGCCACGGTCACCACCGGGGCCCTTCGCACCGCCGCGCCGAGGCCCGGAACCTCACGCACCGGATCGGCCTCGAGCGCCCTCCGCGCGACGAAGGTGTCATGGGCGCCCGCGCCCGCGGGGCGATGATCGCGCACGGTCTCGGCGAGCGCCTGGCGCACCGGAGCGTTGGCAATTTCGTGGAGGCGCTCGGGCGAGGGGGGCTCGTGGTTGGTGCTACCGCCGTAGATGTTTCGGTTGGGCGCAGGCGCCGCGACGGGCGCGAGCCAACCCTCCGAGGCGCCCGTCACGGCGAGGTCGCGGCTCGCGCGCAACAGATCCGCCGCGCGCGGAATCGGCCTCGGCACCACCACGGGAACCGGCGGCGGCGTCACCGCGGGAACGGGCTGCGCCACGGGCTCGACGACGGGCTCCACCGCCGTGGGCGCGTTGGTCACACGGCGCACGGCGGGGTGCTCGACGCGCGCGGCGGGCGTCGGAGCCGGCGTCGGCGGCTGCACCGGCGCGACCACCTCGGGCGCAGGCGGAGGCGGCGG
>CAISKJ010001101.1 GCA_903885885.1 uncultured delta proteobacterium | reverse complement strand
GCCCGGCAAGGGCTCGACCCTCAAGGCGCTCTTCCCCGCCGTCGAGGGGCGCCTCTCGCACCCGAGCGCGCGCGCCGAGGTGGCCGCCCCGCAAGGCGCCGGCCTCGTGCTCATCGTCGACGACGAGGAGACCGTGCGCGTCACGGCGCGGCGCATCCTCGAGCGCGCGGGCTTCAAGGTGCTCACGGCGCCCGACGGCCTCGCGGCGCTGCCGGTGTTCCGCGAGCACGCCGACGCCATCGGCGTGGTGCTCCTCGACATGACCATGCCGCACCTCGACGGGCCCGAGACGTACCGCGAGCTGCGGCGCATCCGCCCCGACGTGCGCGTGGTGCTCACCAGCGGGTACAGCGAGCAAGACGCGGTGTCGAAGTTCGCCGGCAAGGGCCTCGCGGGCTTCGTGCAGAAGCCCTTTCGCATGCAAGACCTCGCCGACGCCATCGGCAAGGCCATGGGCCCCGCGAAGGCGTAGGGCGGGTTTTGCGGTAGACGCGCGCGACGGCCCCGTGCGAGCGTGAGGGCACCTATGGCAGACCTGCAGATCGAAGACCTCCAGGCGGGGAGCGGCGCCGAGGCCGTGGCGGGCAAGACCGTCGACGTGCACTACACGGGCTGGCTCACCAACGGCACCAAGTTCGACTCGTCGCTCGACCGGGGCCGCCCCTTCTCGTTCCCGCTCGGCGCCGGCAGGGTGATCCAGGGGTGGGATCGCGGCGTGGCCGGCATGAAGGTGGGCGGCCGCCGCAAGCTCACCATTCCGCCCGAGCTCGGGTACGGCGCGCGCGGCGCCGGGGCGCTCATTCCCGGCGGCGCCACGCTGGTGTTCGAAGTCGAACTCCTCGCCGTGCGATGAGCGACCGCGGCGCCCGCGGCGATGGCCCCGGCGCCCCCCTCCGCGTGCTCGTCGTCGAAGACGACGCCGACCTCAGCGAGATGACCGTCGAGCTCCTCCGCCTCTTCGGCCACGCCGTCGAGAGCGCCACCGACGGCCCCGGCGCCCTCGCCGCGGCGCTCCGCGACGACTTCGACGTGGTGCTCCTCGACCTGTCGCTCCCAGGCTTCAGCGGCCTCGCGGTGGCGCGCTCGCTCCGCGCGGCACCCCGCGGCGCGCGCCCCTACATCGTCGCGATGTCGGGCTACTCGCGCGAAGAAGACGTCGCCCGCGCCACCGCGGCCGGCTGCGACGCCTACCTGGTCAAGCCCGTCGAGTTCGACCGCCTCGAGCGCCTCCTCGCGGCGCGCCGCGACGCAGCGCAGGCCGACCGCGCGGGCTGAGCGCGACCCGCGCCCCTTCGGAAGGCATCGACAAATACCAGCATCGCGGGGCCGCCACGCTTACAGATCGCAGCCCGATGCACCAGAGCAAGGGGCGCGATGCCACCTCCCGGCCCCACCGCGCCCGCCAGGGCGACCTCTCTCTTCGTGCGCGACGGCGCCGTGGTCGACGCGACGCGCGCCGAGGCCCAATACGGACGATCATACCATCAACAAACCGTTCCTTCGACCCATACTCCCGAGGCGGCGCGCGCAGTGCGATCGGCGACCGGCGACCCCGGCCTCGACCCCGAGGAGCCGAGCGCCGACGCCCCCCGCGCGCGCGCGCTCGTCGCCGCCGACAACGCCGTCATGCGCAACTACGTCCGTCGGCTGCTGGGCGCGCGGTGGCACGTCACCGCGGTGGCCAACGGCACCGAGGCCCTGCGCAGGGTGGCGCGCGCGCGCCCCGACCTCGTCATCGCCGACGTGATGATGCCCGACCTCGACGGCTTCGGGCTCCTGCAGGCGCTGCGCGCCGACCCCGAGACGCGCGACCTCCCGGTGCTCATGCTCACGGCGCGCGCGGGCGAGGAGTCGCGCGTGGTGGGCCTGCAGGCGGGGGCCGACGACTACCTCGTCAAGCCCTTCTCGGCCCGCG
>CAISKJ010001100.1 GCA_903885885.1 uncultured delta proteobacterium | reverse complement strand
GGGCCCGCGCGCTGCGCGACGCGTAGGGGGGATGACGGCGGGCGGCGGGCGTGCGAAGACGCGCGCCATGAAGGCTGCTTGTTACCGTGCGTATGGGGGCCCCGAGAACGTCGAAGTCACCGAGCTCCCGGAGCCCGTCGCGGGCGATGGGCAGCTCCTCGTGCGCGTGCGCGCCAGCAGCGTGAACCCCGTCGATTGGAAGATCGCCCGCGGCGATTTTCCCTTCAACCTCGTGAAGCCCGGGCTGCCGTATGTGCCCGGCCACGACGTGGCGGGCGAGGTCGTGCGCGGGGCGGGCGACTTTCGCGAGGGCGACCGCGTGTACGCGCGCATCCCGGGCACGAAGGGTGGCACCTCGGCCGAGCGCGTGGCCTTCGACGCGCGCGCCGCCGCGAAGATGCCCGACGCGATGGGCTACCACGAGGCCGCGGCCATTCCGCTCGCGGCCCTCACGGCGCTGCAGGGGCTCACCGAGCAGGCGCGGCTCCCGACGGCCAACGCCGAGGGCTGGCGCGTGCTGGTGATCGGCGCGTCGGGCGGCGTGGGGCACTTCGGCGTGCAGATCGCGCGGGCCGTCGGGGCCCACGTGACGGGCGTGTGCTCGGGCCGCAACGCCGAGCTGGTGACGGGCCTCGGCGCCCACGCGGTGATCGACTACACCAGGGTCACCACCTGGAACGCGGGCGGCAACTTCGACGTGATTCTCGACTGCGTGGGGGGCGAGTCGCCGTCGCGCTTCACGCCGTGGCTCACGAAGCGCGGGTCGTACGCCAACACGCTGCCCTCGGGCGAGGTGTTCGCGCGGCAGATGCTGGGCTCGCTGGGCCTGGGGCCGCGCGTGCGCGCGGTGATGCTGCGCCCCGACGGCGACGGCCTGCGGTGGCTCAACGGGCTCTACGAGAAAAAGAAGTTGCGGGCGGTGATCGACGAGGTGTTCGCCCTCGACAAGCTCGCCGACGCGCATCGAAAAAGCATGACGGGCCGGGCGCGCGGCAAGATCGTCGTGTCGGTCTCGGAGTAGCCGCAGCGAGCGCCGCCATGGAAGAGCTCACCGTTCCGCAGGGCCGCTTCGCCCTCACGCGCCACCCGGTGCGCGCCAACGACCCGCTGCGCGCGTGGGACGCCGCCGACGAGTACATTCTCCGCCACGTGGCGCCGATGCCCTGGGCGCAGTCGCCCGACGCTGCGCTCCTCGTCGTGAACGACGGCTCCGGCGCGCTCGCCACGGCGCTCGCGAAGCACCGCCCGCGCTCGCTCACCGACTCGTACCTCGCGCACGCGGCCACGCGCGCCAACCTCGCGCGCAACCGCGTCGACCCCGCGGCGGTGGCGCTGCTCACGAGCTTCGACGCGCTGCCCTCCGCGCTCGACGTGGTGCTCCTCAAGGTGCCCAAGAGCCTGTCGCTCCTCGAAGACCAGCTCCACCGATTGCGGCCCGCGCTGCGCCCCGACACCGTGGTGATCGGCGCCGCGATGGCGAAGCACATTCACACCTCGACGCTCGACCTCTTCGAACGCATCGTGGGGCCCACGCGCACCTCGCTGGCCGAGAAGAAGGCGCGGCTCATCGTGAGCGAGCCCTCGGCGACGCTCAAGCCCCCGCGCAACCCGTGGCCGCGCGCGTACACCGTGCCCGGGAGCGGCGAGGTGATCACCGGCCACGCGGGCGTGTTCTCGCCCGACCACTTCGACGTGGGGACGCGCTTCTTCCTCGAGCAGCTCCTCGCGCGGTACGCGCGGGCGCCCCTCGCGGGCGCCGTGGTCGACCTGGGCTGCGGCAACGGCGTGGTGGGCACGCTCACGGCGCTGCGCAACCCCGGCGTCACGGTGACCTTCATCGACGAGTCGTACCGCGCCGTGGCCTCGGCGGAGGCGACCTTTCGCGCCAACGCGGGCCCCGATCGCGCGGCGCGCTTCGTCGTGGGCAACAGCCTCTTCGAGCTCTCGGAGGGAGCGCCCATCGCGCGCGGCAGCGTCGATGTGATTCTCAACAACCCGCCGTTTCACAGCGAGCAGGCGATGGGCGACGAGACGGCCCGCGAGATGTTCGTCGCGTCGCACGCGGCGCTGCGCGCGGGCGGCGAGCTGTGGGTGGTGGGCAACCTCCACCTCGCGTACGAGAAGCACCTCAAGCGCGTGTTCGGCGCGTGCGACACCGTGGCCGCCAACGGCAAGTTTGCGGTGCTGCGCGCGACCCGTCGCTGAGAGGGTGTTGACGCAGGCTGCGGGCGGGGGCAACGCTTGGCCGCTCATGAGCTCCTCCGCGCCTGGTATTGACCCCTCGATCGCGCCGGACGTGTCTGCGATCGTCACCGAGGACGATACGCCCGTGGACAACCTGTACTCCGAGAAGCAGCAGCGGCTCCTCACGGCCACGCTCTATGCCGCGTGGGGCGGCCCTCCGCCCGAAGAGAGCGGCCTCCCGCGGCGCTTTCTCGCGACCGCCAACGTGGGGTTGTTCGCGTCGGTGCGCGAGCCGCCGCTGGTGCCCGACGTGATGGTGAGCCTCGACGTCGAGCCGCACCCCGACATCTGGAAGAAGGAGCACAGGTCGTACTTCGTGTGGGAGTTCGGCAAGCTGCCCGAGGTGGTGATCGAGGTGGTGTCGAACCGCGAGGGCGACGAGCTCGGCGCGAAGCGAAGCCGCTATCGCAAGATGCGCGTGCTCCACTACGTGGTGTGGGATCCCGATCGCATCGCGAGCGAGACCGCGCTGCAGGCCTTCGAACTCACGGGGAGCATCTACCGCGTGATGCGCCCCGTGCACTTCGAGCTCCTGGGGCTGGGGCTCACCGTGTGGCACGGCGCCTTCGAGGGCCTCGAGGC